>JANPIT010000464.1:0-12572 GCA_031425115.1 Opitutaceae bacterium
CTGCCCAAACCGTAACAACTCCACCACGCGTGATTTTCGGCTGGATCATGCCAGAGAGTAAATCGTCGAGCGTGGTGGTGAGTGCAAACCGATCTACGTGGAGCGTTCGGCTAAGTTACTGGCTGGGCTTGGATGCGCCTAAGGGGAGGACGTCGGGCTTCTTCGATGCTTCGTCCCCCTTGAGCCGGGCCAATTCTTCCTCCAGGCGAGCGATCTCAGCCTCGGTGCTGAGCGTTTTCTCGTGGGCATCATCCAGCTCCTTCTTCTTGGCGAGTGCCGCGGAGCGCTCGTCCTTCAGGCGTTTCAACCGCTCACTCGCTGACTCGAGTTTCTTTTTCGCGTCGTTCAATTCCAAATCAGAGATGCGGAACCCCTCGGCAATCGCCAGTTCCTCGTCCATCGAGGCTTTCATCTTCGCTTCTTCGGCGCGTCTCTTGGCCAGCTCCTGCTGGTAAGCGCGTTCTTGTGCGAGGCGATCCTGCTCCTTCCTATCCTTCGCGTCCTGCACCAACCCGACGATACCGCCGATCAAAGCACCACCAACCGCGCCTGCGGCAAGTCCCGTGCCCGTGCCCATGCTGCTGTTGTTGCCGACGACGGCGCCACCGAGGCCGCCGATGGCCGCACCCGTTCCAGCACCGGTTGCTGTCTTGGACGGTGCGACCCCCGAGGAACAGCCAGTCATGCCGATGAGCGCGAGGGCTACTGTGACGGCGGTGATTTGGCGGCGAGTAGCGACAGTGCGCGAAGTGACAGAAAGAGTCTCCATGGGATCAGCGAAGTTAGGCGGAGGCGGGCGAAAAAAGATGCGCCGAAGTTTTCGACTGGCTTCAGCTAATTAGTATTCGTTTTTGTTTCAACCGAGAGTATGCAATTTCCCCGCCGCTTCGCTCGATGTGCTGGCCGCGTTTGAAATTCCAGAAAATCGGAGCATTGAACAACCGACGCGGTGGCGGTAACTTCAGCTTTCTTTTATTCCTATGATTTCCCGAAACAAGGGTATTTTTTCCCTCGAGTTCCTGGTTCCCCTCATCGGTTTCATCTTCGCCACGGTCACCGTGGAGCTTTGGTATCACTATAGCATCACGCCGCAGGGCGAAGAATTCATGGCCCGCCGCAAGATCATCGCGGCGCGCGGCGCCGCCGGAGACTCGGCGGAAATGCGCGAGCGCCCGCTCGCCGCCATCATCAAGGACCTGGAGCCGAAATGGGAGGTTATCTTTTGTTTCTGGGGTATGATCATTCTCGGCTACAAGCTGGTGCACGTCACGCGCGAGCGACGCCTCTTCAAGCACGACTTCGTGCGCGTGCAGCCCGGCGAACGTATCATCCCTGATGATGCGCTCGACCGTTACAAGGAGCTGCGCACTGCGATCGAGCGCGAGCCGCGCTGGCGTGAGCGGCTCTTGCCGGAGTGCATCCTCGCCGCACTGCACCGCTTTCACGCCACCTCCTCGGTGCAGGACGCCGCGACTGCGGTCCGGGAGCGCGCCGAGCTGGCGGGCGACGAACTCGACTCATCGCTCGGCCTCGTGCGCTACATCGCGTGGGCCATTCCCGCCATCGGCTTCATCGGCACGGTGCGCGGTATCGGCGATGCGTTGAACTTTGCCGACCAGGCGATTCAAGGCGACATTTCGTCCGTCACCACCGGCCTCGGCCTCGCGTTCAACTCCACGTTCGTGGGTCTCTCGCTGTGTATCGTGCTCATGTTTTGGTTGCACCTCGTGCAAGGCCGTCAGGAGGCGTTCATCATCGAAACCCAGACGTTCTGCCGCGACAAATTGATCGACGTGATGAAGGTGCCGACGAAGGAAGAAGCCAACGCCGTCTATTCCTGAGTCTCCCTTCCTCACCCATGGCCACTCTCGGAATCGAACTCTGTGACGCTGCGTTTCAAGCCGCGTCGTGCAAGGAAAGCGAAGCGCAGTGCCTCACGGTTGCCGATGCCAACGGCGTCGTCGATTGGCCGGGCTACGCGTATTTCGACGGACAGAAATTCTCCTACGGTCGCACCGCCGAAGATCAGTGGTTCGTCCACCCCCGGCGGGTCGCGCATACTTTCTGGGCGCGGCTGGCGCACGAGCCATCGACCATTGGCCCCGCCGGCCGACTCGCTCCCTTCTCGGAACTGTCGTTCCATTTCCTGCGCGAGTTCATGCAGCGCGCCTCGAGCGCAACACCCGCTGAGAAGGTCGTGCTCGCCGTGCCCGGCGCCTACCTGAAGGACGCCGCCACCGAGGAAGAAAAAATCGGCCTCCTCCTCGGCATCATGGGCGAGCTCAAACTGCCGCTCGCGGGGATTGTCGACATGGCGTGCGCGGCGCTCTGCGATCCGCGCGCGAACGGATTTAATCCCGCCCTGCCTGTCGTGGTCATCGATCTCCACCTCGAGGGTGCCGACATCACTTTGCTTGCGACCGAGGAGCGCCTCGCGCGCAAAGATTTCATTCATCTGCCGCAGTCGGGCTACGCGCAGCTGCTGAAACATCTCACGGGCACGATGGGCAACCGCTTCCTGCGGCACACCGCGTTTGATATTCTCGAAGACGGCCGCATCGAGCAGACATTTTTTCGGCAAACCAAGGATTTTCTCCTCGGGGGCGCCGCGGAGCACCGTTTCCAAATCAACACCGCCACCCGTGCCTACGAGTTGCTGGCGAAACGAGAGCAGCTCGCGACCGATTCTCAGGCCTTCGTCAGCACGCTGGTCCAAGGCGTGCAGACATTTTTGCACAATTCTACTCACGGGGCCGAGCCCTGCACCGTGGCGCTCACGGATCGCGCCGCCCGGTTACCCGGTTTGGAGAGCCGACTCCGCACCGCCGGCTTTCACCGTCTGCTGCGCCTCCCGGCAGGCGCCGCCGCCTGCGGTGCTGCGCGGCTCGGAGAAACTTCACTCAAAGCGGCCGCCGATCTGGCCGATGTGCCGGTCGAAACCGCCGTGCCCCTCGCCCTCGCGCGCCGCTCTGCCGCGGCCGCGTGGGAAGCGCGACTCCAAAAATTGCGCACCACCGGCGCCGCGCGCCCGTCGCCCACGCATATCATTCTGGATGGTATCGGGACATCCCTCGGCACCGGCGGCCGATTCACCATCGGCGTGGCTGGCGTCGGTGCCGACGTTGCTCTCCCGGATGCCTTCAGTTCTGCCGAGGACTGCGCCATTCCTCTCGTGCGCGAAGCGGGCCGTCTCTGGTTTATTGATACAACCGTGCCGCGCAGCGGCCCGGCCGCGACCGCCCCCGCGGCGCGCCAGCCTGTCGAAGCGGGTGATCGGCTGACGATTCGCTGCGGCACTGCTTTGGCGGACGTCTTGTTCGCGCACTGTGTCGCTCCCAATGGCTCCCGCGCGCACGATTGAACGTCCCGCACTGCCACCGCGTCTCCCTTCCATGTCGATCGCCAACAAACGCCGGGAAACCGAGGTCTTCAGCCTCGCGTTCCTCGACTGCATTTGTTGCGGGTTCGGCGCCGTCATTCTCGTCTTCATCCTGACGGTCTCGCAAAAGACCAACGTCGATAAGGCGGATGTCGATGCCGCACGCGATCGTCTCAAGTCGGCCCAGTCCAACGTCGCGCTCACCCAGGAACAGCTCGATCGCCTGGCCCAAGTGCTCGCAGCCGCCCAGCTGGAGTTGCAACAGATCAATGCCAAGAGTCAGCAGGACCAATTGAAGCTGACCGACCGCAAACGGGAGCTGCTGCTCATGTTGCAGCAGACCGGTGCCCTGAAGGACGCGCTCCATTCGCTGCTGGGCGACAAAAAAGCTCTGCCGACCGAAGACGTCGCGCCCCCCATTGCCATTCCCAACGTGGATCGCCGCCAATATCTCACGGGCGTAAAACTCCAGGGCGAGTTCGTCGTATTTCTGGTGCGCACCTCGGGATCGATGCTCGATGACACGATTGATGCCGCCGTGAGCCGGCTCGGCGATTCCGATGACAAAAAACGCGAGGCCCCCAAATGGCAGCGCGTCGTCCAATCGATGGAATGGATGCTGGCTTCCCTCGACGGCGACACCCGTTTCCAAATCCTTTTTTTCAACGACGAAACCACCCCGATCATCCCCACCCGCGGCGATGAGTGGTTCAGCATCAAGGATCGCAAAACGATGACGGACGTCATCAGTCGCCTGCACAAGGTAGTGCCGAAAGGTCCGGCCAACCTCGAGCGCGCATTCACCGCCGTGCGGTTTCTTCCCCGCTTGCCGGACAGTATCGTATTAATCACGGACGGTCTGCCGACGCGCAGCGACTCCCTGCCCATGGACGGCGACGTCGAGGAGGCGCACCGTATCCGTTTCTTTGAGATCGCGACAAAACAGCTGCCGCCCCGCATTCCGGTTAGCACGATTTTATTTCCGATGCTCACCGGAGATCCCGGCGCGCCGGGCCTCTACTGGGAACTCGCCAATGCCACGCGCGGCGCCCTCGTGAGCCCGTCCAAATCCTGGCCCGACACATGATCCGGCGTCGGCAAACTCAAGTCTTCAGCTTGGCGTTCCTCGACTGCATCTGCTGCGGGTTCGGAGCGGTCATCTTGATCTTCGTGCTCAGCGTCGACTCACACGAAAAGGAAAAAATACAGACGCTGCTGGACGTGAATCGCGCCCTGGCGGAGCAGGCCGTCAAGCTGGCGCAGTTGAAGGTCAGCAAGGAAGACCTCGAGAAAAGCAGCGCCCGGGTCTCGACCCTCGTCACCGACGCGCGCCTGCGCAACGACTCGCTCCACGCCTTGATCGACGATCTGGAGAAAGGGCTGCAGCGCGAGAAACGCGGGCAGGAGGCGCTCCTCGTCGACATTGACGATCTGAAAAAGGAAATCGCCGCGCGCCAGAAGAAGCCGGACTACGACCTCGTCCTCAAGGACGTGAATCCGGCCCCCGTCGGCTTGCCCATCGGCGACAACTATATCGCGTTCGTCATCGATACCTCGGGATCGATGCGCGACCCGAATCACGGCGGGCTCTGGCCGATCGCCATCCGCACGATCGAAACGGTGCTCGATTCCTACCCTACGATTGACGGCATCCAACTGTTGGATGGCGACGGCCGGTTCGTGCTGGGCAGGCGCGGCAGCGCTTCGGGCGCGTGGCTCCCGGACTCGAAGGAGACGCGCGATAACATCAAGCGCACCCTGCGTCGTTACGAACAGGATACAGTCAGCAATCCCGTCCCCGGCATCTACAATGCCATGCGTTTCCTTTACGATAAAGAGAACCCGAAGATGAAAATGGGCATCTTCGTTTTCGGGGATGAATTCAACTCGAGTGATTCCGCGGATGTCGTGATTCGGCGCCTCGAAGAACTGAATCCCGCCGACGAGACCGGCGCGCGCAAGGTGACGATCAACGCCGTCGGTTTTCCCACCACGATCCGCTACCAGTTTTCGATGGGCAACACCGGTCTGCGGTTCGCCAATCTGATGCGCACGGTGTGCTACCTTCACGGTGGCGCGTTCATCGCCTTGCAGGATCTGTGAGCCCCGGTGGCTGCGCCCCCGCACCCTGAACGAATACGGCGCACGAGCGCGGCGGAGAGCGGCGCACAAAATGCGGAATTCGGCCAACCCGCCCGCGCCACCAACGGCACCAGGCATCCGCCCTCGCGTCGGGGGCCGCGGCTAGCGGCTCGGCTTCTTTTTCGGTGCGATAGCGCTGCGGAAAATCGGCACCGTCCGCGGCTTGGAAGGTTCGCCACCCTCCTCGAAGCGCGTCCATCCCGCGTTTCCGATAAAGTAGAGTTCGCCTCCGCTCCCGATGCAGCCGAGCGACGGCGCCGCCATGGTAAGATGAGCGGACTCGACTACAGTGACCGTCGAGATCGTTTCTCCCGCTTCGTCCAGTTGCAGCCGCAGCACTCGGTTGGGGCGGAGCCCGTTTTGAATGGCGAATACTTCGCCTGCCGGCGACAGCACCAGTCCATCGAGGCCAATCAGGGTGGTATCGGCCGGCGCTTCCACGCGCCGCACTTCGCGGCTTTCGAGGTTTACGATCAAAAGCCCATTCGCGTGATCAGCGACCATCGCGCGCCCGTTCGGCAGAATCACGATGCCTTGCAGCGACAGAAATTCGGGATGCTCCACCGCTGGTTCCAGCGTCGCACCGCCCGCTGCCAGCCGCCACAACACGGGCCCACCGCTATCCGTTACCCACACCGCACCATCGGAGGCCAATGCGAGATCGCCCAGCACATGGGAATGACGATCACCCGCGCGCCGCACGACCGGAATAGTCCGGCGGATTGCGCCTGATTCGAGATCGATTTCGGCGAGGGCAGCGGTCCCGTCCAGATCGGGCGTGAATCCGCGCATCGCCGGCACGGCTGAGGTCGCGGCCCACAACACGCCATTCGGTTCGTCCACCGCCAGGCCGAAAACCCCAAGCAGCTCATCAGCCTCGGGCGTGAACCGGCGGAGGCTCCCATCCTTGGTGCGCAGCCAGACCGCGCGCCCGTTCACATCGCCAAAATAAAACTGATCCGTCTTCTCTCGCCAAGCGATGCCCTCAATCAGCCCCGTGACGTCGCGGAGAGTAAATGCGACTTCGCCCTGCCCTTTCGGATGCAGATTGGCGGCGAGTTTTTTGACGATCGCCTGAAATTCTTTGCGCGGCCGCAGCGCCACAAATTCTTCCGATTTGTCGACGGGCGAACTCAGCCCCATGGCGGCCAGGCGCTCGAGCGTCGCGAGCGCGTCGTCCGGGCGTCCAGCCGCGAGTTGAGCAGCGGCGAGGTTCACCAGCATGCGTGGGAAATCCGGCCGCAAGGCGACCGCTGCTTCCATTTTGGCGAGGTAGGTCGCGGGATCACTGGCCTGCGCGGCCGCCGAACCCTCGCGCGCTAATCTCATCGCGTGGGCTGCGGAGGACTCCGCGGCGACCACGCTGCGTGGAAGCACGACCGTTAAAAATGCGACAAGGACACACCGCAGAGGCCCGAACCAATCCGCGCGCGATCGCCGAATCACAGGCCCAAAATCATTTTCAATAACGCGCCTACAATCGAAAGCGGGTTGCCGCCACCGCCGCTGCTGCCGCCACCGGGAGGACCGCCGGAGGAGCCGCCCGACGAGCCAGACTGGCCGCCTTGCTGTCCGCCGCTCGATTGGCCGCCGCCTTCCTGGCCCCCACTTTGTTGGCCGCTTTGCCCGCCCTGTTGCCCCGATTGTCCGCCTTGGCCGCCTTGTTTGCCGCTCTTACCGCCGGCCCCGCCCCGTTGATTGGACGCGACCTGGCGTTGGCCAGCTTGGCTGCCACCCTGTTGGCCGGCGCTTCCACTCTCCCCACCCTCGCCACCTTCTCCGCCTTCGCCCCCGCCGGCCTGGGAGCCTTTGCCGCCCTTGCCGCCTTTGCCGCCCTTGCCGTCAGCACTGCGATCGGCGATCGCGCCGCTTTCGCCACCTGCGTTGCCCTGACCGCCTGCTCCACCGCCACCAGGTCCGCCGTTCGGGTCGTTGCCGTCGCCATCGCTCTTCCCGTTGGGATATTTGTCTTCTGCATTCGGGATCCCATCGCCATCCGCGTCAGGATCCTGACCGTTAGGAATTCCGTCACCATCCATGTCGTCGTCTTTCGAATTCGCGATGCCATCCCCATCCAGATCGCCGTCAGGGCCATTGCGGCCATCGCCCCCGAGGCCCGAGCCACCGCGGATCTGACCGTCCATCGTGCCAAATCCGTAATCATCCTTGGCGTTCGAGACGCCGTCCCCGTCAGCATCGTCGTCCTGCGCATTCGCAATCCCGTCGCCGTCCATATCATCGTCCTTGGCGTTCGCGATGCCATCACCGTCAAGATCGCCGTCTGGGCCGCTCTTGCCATCCGCCGAGACGCGGCCAAGCGCCGAGGCGGCACCCGCCCCGCCACCACCGTCGCCGCGTTTGCCGTAAACTCCGGAAAACGTGAAGCGCACAAAATCAACTTGGCTGGTCGACAGCGTCCCGCGATTCCGAATCGCCGCATCGCGCACCGTTTCCATGTCCCACTTCCGCTTCCGCGCTTCCTCACGATCAGCGAGCGGGCCAAAGAGGCACGTCAGATTCTCGTGGCGATAACGCACATACCAACCCTCGTCGCTGGGACCGAGTCCCGTGGCGTTGATCCCGGCATACTTTGCCCGAAACTCGTCCGCTGGCAGACTCATCAAGTCTTCAATCGCGTCGACGGGATAGATGATTGTGGCGGCGCGCGCGACGGGAAGAAGTGCCACACAAGCGGCAACGAGAACGAAACGAAGAGAGTTCACAAAATTTCGAAGACGTTTCCGCGTTAGAGGCCCGTGGGGATGGCGCGCCCTTTTTCTGCGCGATTTCCGCTCCCGGCGCCGCCTGTGCCTTTTCCACCGCTGCCCGTGCCCTTTTCGTGCTGCTGGGTTTGGCCTGCTACCTGAGGATTCTGGCTGCCTGCAGCTGGCGCATTCGCGCTCGGTTCGATCCGCATGGTCGAATCGCCGATCGAAACGGCAGAAGGTTTCGCGTTCGGGCCGCCACTCGTATCGCCACCGGCGCCCGCCTCACCTTGAAGGCCGCCCACCTGCATGCCCTCAGCTTTGCCGGCTTCACCGCCAGCCGGCGCTCCGCCCGCGCCCTGCGATTGCTGACCGCCCGGGGCACTCTCGCCGCCCGCGCCCGCCGGGGGGATCATACCCGCGTTTGCTTGGGCCGCGCCGGCGGCACCTTGTTTGGAAGGATCGGGGAGTCCCGCACTACCGGCGGGCGACGGCAGCCCCGCCGCCCCGCCAGCGGGCATCGGGAGCGGAAGACCCACACCCGGGATCGGCGGAAGCGAGACGGACACCCCGGGCGGCTGCTGCTGTTGCTGACCACCTTGCCCGGGAGCACCCGGTGGACCTCCGACTTTTCCGCTCCGCGAATCGTCTCCGGGCAACTCAAAGTCACCGATCATCCCATGCTCCGATTTTTTCTCCGCTGGAAGGGTCGACCCATCCAACAGCGTAGGATCGGGCAATGGCCCCTTTGCGCCCGGCCGAGCTGTTCCGGACTTCGTGGTCGATGGCGTAACCGCCTTAGCCGAGGGCACCGCCGACCTGGGCTGCTCGGCGGCCCCGCAGGTGGTGACAACAAAGGCCGCGAGCACCACTGCGCCGACAGTGCGGCGGACGGAGGGATATATCATGAGGATTAGCCGCGATCCGACGACACGTTACAGGCGACGGTCACGGTGGGCGGCAGCGTGCCGTTGCGGACCTGTAGAAGCATGTTCACGTCGCGGTAGCCTTTGCGCCGACCGATCACTTCGTAATCGCCGGGGTTTATCTTGATCACCGCAGTTTCGAATTTGCTCGGAGTCCGGATATTCGAGATCGAAACAAAAGTCTTTCCATCGGACTTGAACGTCACATCGACCGGCTTGTTCTGCGCCATGAGCAGATTGTGGAGCTGTTGGACGCGGTCGCTGTTCACCAGATAAGAGGGCTTCACCGCCATCGCCTGATTGAAGACCCGGATCGCCCCTTGGAAGTCGGCCTTGTTCGCCGCCACTTCCGCCGCCTCGATATATTTTTCGTAAGCGAGCAACGCCCGAATGACGGTCCCGGCCCGCGTATAGCCTTCTTTGGCATCGGCCTGATCCGGCTCGAGCTGGAGCGTTTCGTTGTAAGCTTCGCGGGCCTCGCGCCATTGGTAGGCCTTCTCGTAGTCGAAGCCCTTCGCCAGCGTTTTCTGCACTGCCTCCTTGTGCGCATTCTCGCGCGCCGATTTCAGCTGCGCCAACACATCGGCCTTCTGGGGATAGATTTTGAGCGCGCTTTGAAATTCTGAGATAGCTTTGGGCCAGTCCTTCGTCTTCACCGCTGCGTCCGCCGCCGCCTTGGCCGCCGCAAATTTCGTCTCCTTCTCTAATCGCGCGGCCCGAGCCTGCCCCTCCTGGGCCGCCGCCGAGAACGCATCGAGCGCGAACGCTTTCTTGTAGGATTCCGCGGCTTCCGCGTATTGGGCACCCGCCTCCAATTTTTCGCCCTGCTTCAACAAGGCATACACGCGGTCGATATTCTCGGCTCGCTTTAACCCCTGCGCTGCCACCTCGCTGCCCGGCGACTTCTCCAACGCGGCCTGAAACGCTTTCTTGGCCTCCTCTTTGGCGCCTTGTGAGAGTGCCCGTTGACCTGCGACCAGATTCTCGCGCACGTGCTCGGCGAGCACCCCTTCCGCTTTCTTGAGCTCTTCGAACCCGCGATCGAATACCTTCTTGGCTCCGGTAAAGTTACCGTCGTTCAACAATTGCCGGCCTGTGCCAGCCGCCTCAAAGGCCGCCTCCAATGCGCCCGGCGCCAACGTGCGCGCGAGCTCCAGGTCTTTGATCCGAAGCAAAATCGCATCGTATGACTGACGCGCTTCACCCTTGATCTTCACGTTCCGAGTGAACGCGTCGATGTCGCGATTGAGTCCATCGTAAATCGCAAAGGCCCGCGGAAATTCATGCTTCTTGAGGAGCAGCTCCCCTTCCTGAAAACTCTTCTCCATGCTCACCATCTGTTCGAGCTGGAGCGGGTGATCGGTCGGCATCTTGCGCAACTCGCGCAGCGATCTCGACGCGAGCTCGTGGGCCTGCGAGGCTTTGGCCTCGTTGACGAACGCCGAGCTTGCCGACGCCACCGTCTCCGCGGGGGCTGATTGGGCCGGGCGGGGAGAGAACACTTCGGGCCCAAAGACGGCCTTCGCGCCCCGGATGACGATGCCCGCTACGACTAACAGGCCGACGAAGCCACCGAGGCCCCAGCCGAGGATGCGCTTCCACGTCCACCGACGGCGGACCTGTTCGCGGCCAGCGTCGGGGTTCCAATGGATGACGCGACGCTTCTTACTTGCGCTAGACTCAGTTTCCTCGGCCATGGTTTTTGGGAGAAAGACGTTAAGAACTCAAAACAGTTAGACTAAAACCCGGGCTCGTCGTTCAGAAAAGCGGGGGTGTTTCTGAAGGGATCGATAATGCGAGGATCGTGCCAAAATGCAAAGGGCATTCGCGAAATGCTCCCGCCCCTTTGGTAACGATTCGGTCGGATCTGTCGCCGCGAACTTGCCAATCTTGCCGAGTGAATTACACCTCCCTACGTCCGCTTCCGCCGAATCCGCCATGAATGTGCCAACCCGGTTTATCCTTTCCGCTCTCGCCGCCCTGCTGTTCGCCGGCTGCTACGAAGTCCCGGTCACTGGTCGCAAAGCCATGAATTTGGTCGACGACAAGGAAGTCACCAAGATGAGCATCGCGATGTTCGACGGCATGAAGCGTCAGCATAAACTGTCGCGCGACCGCGAGCGGATCGCGCAGCTCCAGCGCGTCGGCGAACGGATCTCCAGGGTCGTCTTCTGGGACATGCCGGACGCGGACTGGGAATTCGTCGTGTTCGACGTTCCGCAAATCAACGCCTTCGCCATGGCCGGCGGAAAAGTCGGCGTGTTCTCAGGTCTTTTTAAAATCACCAAGACCGATGACGAACTCGCTTCCGTAATCGCTCACGAAATCGCCCACGTGACGGCGAAGCACGTTCACGAAAAACTCTCGCGCGATCTGGCCGTCGGGACCGTCGGCACGGTCGGCATGCTCGGTGGTGCGGTCGCCGGCGCGCCCGGTCTTACGATCGAAGCCTTGGGAGCCGCCTATGGTTTATCCACGGGCATCGGCGGATTTGCTTTCGATCGCGCCAAGGAAAAGGAGGCCGATTACGTGGGTCTCATGTATATGGCGCGCGCCGGCTATGATCCGCAGGCGTCGATCCGGGTGCTCGAAGCCCTCGAGCAAGAATCGGCCAACGACCCCGTCGCGCCGGCCTTTCTGTCCACGCACCCCACTCACCCCGAGCGCATCGTGCAGCTGATGGACGCCATGCCCAAGGCACTCAGCGAGCGCGAAAAAAGCAATGTGCGCACCGGGCCGATCATCGTAAAGTAAGACACGAGGAAGTCCGCGGCACCCTCGAACTGCTCGAACGCAGCGCAGCAAAAAGGCGAACCGCACCCGGTTCGCCTTTTGCGTTCCTAAAACTCGTTAACCGGATCTCAGTCGTCGTCGCGGCGACCCGAGAGCATCATGAGGATGTGTAGCAAGCTACCCAGCGCCGCGACGAATGCCGCAACGTAGGTGAGCGCCGCCGCATCGAGCGTCTCATGGACGCCTTCCATCTCATCTTTGTCGACGATGCCAAGATTGACCAACTGCGCCTTGGCGCGCCGGCTGGCATCGAACTCCACCGGCAGCGTCACGAATTGGAAAAGACAGATAAGGCCCAACGCAACGGCGCCCACCATCAGCAGCGTGCCGCCGATCGCCGAGCTGATGAGGAAGATACCCGCGATCATGACGAAGTTCGCCACGCCCGACGCGATCTGCGTGGCCGGTGCGAGCGTCTGACGCACACCCATCATCGCGTATCCAACCTTGTGCTGGATGGCATGACCCGCCTCGTGCGCCGCGACACCCAGCGCAGCCAAGCTGGTGCCGTGGTAGTTATCGTGCGAAAGCGCCAGCCGCTTGTTCGTCGGATCATAGTGATCACTGAGCTCGCCCGGCACTTCGACGATCTCGACGTCAGTCACGCCCGCCGAGCGCATGACCGCT
>JANPIT010000465.1:0-3353 GCA_031425115.1 Opitutaceae bacterium
TTTGACGAAGAGCCCCCGCTGAATCTCGATCATCCCATCGGTTTTAGCTATGGCACCATCGCGCGCCCTCAAGGCCGATTCTGGCGAATGACCGTCAAGCGGAGCTGGTAGGCTACGAGACTGCGCGCCGCCACGACCTGACACAATTGAGCCGGAAGCCATGAAACCAGGAAGATGCCTCTTCTTGGTTTCCCGGCCTCCTGCTCGACTCTGACTTGTAGTTTGGCTCAGCCACTACGATCCATCGCCCAACGCCTCGCCGAGCCGGTAAACTTCCATGCGCGAATTCGAGAAGACTCGGTTGCCGGGCGGGAGCGTCGCCTTGGCGCCGTCGGCCAGGCTCCGGTCGATCAGGATATAGGACGGACCCGCGCTCACCGCGGCCGGCGAGAGCGGATAGCCGCGATAGAAGAAGTTCGACGCCATGCTCGCGCGCAGTCGGGCCCGCGTCGTATCCAAAATATAATTCGGTCCCTCGAACCACACCCTGCGCTCCGAGAGTGCCGAGTAATAGAAGTGCACTCCGGTCAGCGTCCGATCGAGCGCGCCCCAGTGATCCTTCTTCATGTTTTCGGGCGTGCAGGCATTTGTGACCAGCACGGCGTTGGGCTCCGTGTTGGCGCGCACCCACAGCAGCGCATCCTGCAGCTCTTGCATGGTGCCGTCGGGCTTGAGGTCGGCTGGAGTCTTCAGCCATTCCGCAAAGCCGGATTGATTGCGGGTCCACCATAGCCCCGTCTGCACCACCAGCGTCGAAAACAACACCGCCGTTCCCGTCGCCACGGCGAAACGCGGCAACCAATAAGTTCTCGCGCGTCCACCCGTCGCGGCCACGCCCCCTCCACTGGCCGCGAACGGCGAGGCTGAGACCGGGCCGCCACCCGCGGGCAATTCCCGCCACCACGCGCGAATCCGGCGCGATGCCGAAACGAAAAATGCCGCGGTGAGCACGGCCATCGGGAGGCGCATCATGAGGATCACGTAGAGTTCACCATAACTATTCAGCTCGATGAGCATGCCCAGCCCCGCACTCGCCACGAAAAACGCCCCCAGCCAACCGACGAACAGGCGATCGCGATTCTTCAGGTCTCCCCAAAACAAATAGGGAATCGCCAGAAGCCTCACGCCGCACGATCCCGCGAATACCACGGCGGCGCACGCGATACTCGCCACGACGGTGGCGGGACCGCCGGGGAGAAACTGCGCGAGCCACTGCGTCCAATTGCCCAGGTGCGCCTTCCAAAAACCCGTGAGCTGGAAAACGTGAAACGGCCGCAATGCCGCATCGCCCGTGCGCCACGCTGACATCGTCGGCAAATACACGATCGCGAAGGCCACCGTGAGGCAGATGCCAAAGAGTATCACGCGCCCCGGAAACCGTCGCTCGCTGACCCAACGCCACACCGCCCACAAGAGGAGCGCCGCCAGCACCACCGGGAGCACCGTGCCTTTCGCCCCCGTGCCCGCCGTGCCCAGGAGTAACAACCAGATAAAGTGCCGCGCATCGCAGCGGGTAAGTCGCGCGCAATGGCCGACCGCGATCAGCAGCGCCCCGCAGAAAATCATGCCGAAGAAAAACGTGGGACTCACGAAAAGCCACCGCACGAAGAGACCCAGAAACATCGGCTGGCCGTAGCTCGGCTCGAAGGACACCTCGCTCACCATCACGACCATCAACGCCGCCATCACCCCACCCCACGCGCTGCGCGACACGGCCCGACCCAGGGCAAACGCCTGCGCGACCAACACGGCGCCCAGTGGCGCAAAGATCAGCCGGAGCATGACCGCGGTGATCTCTATATCCGTGGTCCACGAAACCGCGGCCGCGTGCACCATCATGAAGTAGTGATACTGTAGCGGCGTGCCGGAGAGACTCGGATCATCCAGCGGCCAGTTGTTTTTGATCACCGCCGCCCGGCTTACCAAATACACCCAGTCATGAAAGATCGCACGCGTCGGCAGCCCCTGCGCGAGCGGTGACTCGGCAAACATCTGGCTCGCCGCCATCATCGCCGTGGCGAGAAACGCGATCGCCAGGCCGAGACTTATGCCGGCGTGATTCGCCGCGAGACGTATCCGCACGGGCCATTCACCGCACCGCAAACGCATCGCCACCGCCAGCAACGCCCAACCCAACGGAGTCCATGCGTAGGCCTCTTTGGCCCCCGACGCGGAAAGCCCCAAATACATAAAAATCTCCAGCGCGAAACCCGTGGGCATCCCGAGCGCCAGCACGCGCGTGAGCGAGAGTGGCCCCTGATTCACAAAATACATGGCCACGGTGCCCGGCAAGGCGACGTAGAGCGCCACATACGAAAGATACGCCGCCACTGTGCCAAAATCGTAACCGCACGAGCGCGCCAGAATCACGCCGGCCACCGCCACGACGAACGCGGTCGCCCGCCACAGGGTGGCTGGCGCAACCAGGGGTGTTGAAGCAGAAAGGATCGATCGCTGAAGCGACGTCACAGACCGGGGGGTAGAGGATGTTGTGGAAGACAACGCGGGAGAGCACCGCGCCGGAAGCCTGGCCGGAAGGATCGCAGCCCTGACCAAACTCCGCCCTCAAGGCACCCGCCGACAGCGCAGAACGCAATCTCGATCTAAGGCAAAGCCGCTCGGACGGTTCGAATCTGCCGCGGTTCGGGAGGCGTGGATTCCACGGTGACCGTGAACGCGGAATTCGATTTCGCGCGAAACGCAGCGCCTTCCCCTGCCATTCTCCGCCGACGAGTTCACGGCAACTCGTAGACTTCCACGAGCGCCACGCCCGTATCGCCGTTGGCGCCCGCGATCTGTGCGGTGTAGTTGCCTGGCGGTAACGCCACCACCACGGCGGCGTCGGCGCTGCCGGCGGCAAACGGAAACGCGCCCACGTCCGCCGCCGCGGCCGCGATCAGCGGCCCGTCCGCATTTCCGCTCCAGTTCGAATTCTGCGCGATGGTTCGGCCGCCCTGCACCAGCGTGAGAATTGGGCGCGCGAGCACGCCACCCACTCCCAGCGCCGCGAGTGCCGGCCCGGCCGCCCGGATCAGCACGCGTTTTGAAACCGCTCCGGCCACCGTCATGCCCGCGATCAGCGTCGCATCCCCCGGACCCACGAAGGCGCGCGAGGAGAGATTGGCGAGCCGCTGGGTTCCGTCGCCCGCCGCGAGATCGTAGATCTCGACGAGACCATTGCCCGTGCGACCGGCGGCATCCGTCATCACCGCGGTGTAGTTTCCCGGCGCGAGCGTGATGAGCATCGCCGAGTCGCCGCTCCCCGCCCCCAGCGGAAACAAACCCACCGACTGCGCCCGCGCCGCGATCTGCGTAGCATCGGTGGCGGACGACCAACCCGTGTTGGTCGCGAG
>JANPIT010000466.1:0-8411 GCA_031425115.1 Opitutaceae bacterium
GGTTGAAAGTGGAACTCAGGAAGCGGGGGAACGCGAATCAAGAGGTTAAGTTCGTCATGGCGCCCTCGCAAGGCGGAGAGTTGCACTGACGCGACGGACAGCGTGTAGACTCAGCGACGAAACTCGCTTGCCGCAACAGCGCTCATGAAAAGCACCCATCTCGTCCGCAACTACTACGTCCTCCCGTGTTGCCTCCTGTTGCTCAACCTCTGCGTCGAGCTCGTGAGTTACAAGGCGCGGATGATCGACGACGTTTGGCTTCGCACCGGTGCGATCATGGGCATGGTGCTGTTTGGCGCGTCGCTCGTGACGCTGTTGGTGGCGCCTGCAATCAGTCTATTTGTCGGCACGTTGCACCGCAGCAGCCGGCAAAGCTGGGGCGGACTGGGCGAGGCATTCTTTCTCGGGCTGCTAGGGGTGATCGTCTTCTGGCTCTACTACCGCATCTACATCGTCGGCCCCGAGTCGGTGCTTCCTGCGCACTGGCACAATCCCGTGTTGAAGAAGTAAGGAGGGGTGAATCGCAGCGGTGCCGCGAGGTCACGCTTTCGGCCGAAATGCTTTCATGACGGCTTCATTAACCTCGAGGCGCGCGCCCCCGATCAGGTCGATGCAATACGGAATCGCCGGGAAGACGGCCTCGAGATTTTCGCGAATTGCTTTCGGGCGCCCCGGCAAATTCACGATCAGCGTCTGTCCGCGGATGCCCGCCGTTTGCCGCGAGAGAATCGCGGTCGGCACATATTTCAGCGACGTTGCGCGCATCAACTCGCCAAAGCCCGGCATCATCTTTTCGCAGACCGCCGTGGTGGCTTCCGGCGTGACGTCGCGCGGCGCCGGTCCCGTGCCGCCCGTCGTGACGACCAGGCAACAACCGGCCACGTCAGCCATGCGTTTCAGCTCGGCCTCGATGATGACGCGTTCGTCCGGGATGACGCGGTAATCCACTGCGAAATTCGTCGTGAGCCACTCGCGCAGCAGCTCCACGCACGCCTTTCCGGGCGTGTCTTCGTAAATGCCAGCGCTCGCGCGGTCAGAAATATTGAGGACGCCGATTTTGGGGGGCATGGGAGAGGGGTTATGCAGGAAGCCGTGAAACCAGAAAGAAACTTCGATTCATGGCTTCCTGGTTTCCTGCTCAAATTGCTTTAGGAGCGATTGTGGTGTGCTCCCACCCTCGCGCAGGGTGCGCAGGGACAGTGCATCATGGCGTTTGGCGAGCCGCTCGCCTTTCTCGTCGAGCATGAGTGGCGCGTGAAAATAGTCGGGCGCGGCGTGGCCCAGCGCCCGGATCAGCAGCAGTTGGCGAAAAGTGCTCTTGATCAAATCCGCCCCGCGCACGACCTCGGTGATGCGCAGCTCCGCGTCGTCCACTGCGCACGAGAGTTGGTAGCTGGGGACGTCATCTTTTCGCCACACGAGGAAATCTCCGAAGTCGCGGCCTGCGACCGCGCGTTGCGGGCCGCAGCGGCGATCTTGAAACGCGATGTCCTCGCCGTCGGGCACGCGGAAGCGCCAGTTGACCGGCGGCCCGCCGTCGAGGGGCGGCAGGGGGGCGTCGACGGGTGGGCGAAATTCCTTCGGGTATACTGGCTCATCATCCGCGCCGCCTTCGTGCGGCGCGCCTGCCGCCTCGATCACATCGCGGCGGGAGCGCGTGCAGGGGAAGATCAGCCGGGCCGCGTGCAATCGCGCCATCGCCGCGCGATACCGGTCCATGCGCGCACTCTGCGAGACCACCGGTTCTTCCCAAGCGAAGCCGAGCCAACGGAGGTCCTCGACCATCGCGTCGACGAAATCCAACCGGAAACGCAGGGCGTCGAGATCGTCGTTGCGCAGGAGCAACGTCCCGCCCGCGATCCGAGCGCGCTCCGCCGCGATCCAGAACGTGCGCGCGTGTCCAAGGTGTAGATACCCCGTGGGCGACGGCGCGAGGCGGCCGCGATAGTTTGGAGCAGAAGAAACCACTAGTATTCGCTAATCGCCGCTAATTCGGAAAACGCCAAAACAATTAGCGTGGATTAGCGTGCATTAGCGGTTTCACCTTTCCCATGCCCAAACTGCTATGCGTCTACTGCGCCTCCAGCGATCGGCTCGATGCGAAATACTACGAGGCCGCAGCCGGGCTGGGACGCGAGCTAGTCGCGCGGGGGTGGGGCTTGGTCTACGGCGGCGGCAGGACCGGTATGATGGGCGCTATTGCCCGCGCGGTGAAACAAAGCGGTGGCCGGGTCGTCGGCGTGATCCCGGAATTTATGAAGGCGCGCGAACTCGCCTACGACGAGGCCGACGAACTCGTCACCGTGATCACGATGCGTGAACGAAAGCTGCTCATGGAGACGCGCGCGGATGCCTTCGTCGCCCTGCCGGGCGGCTGGGGCACGCTCGAGGAAATTCTCGAGATCCTCACACTGCGCCAACTCGACGTCGTGAAAAAGCCCTGCGTCTTTCTAAATCAGGAAGGTTTCTACGACCCACTGCTGCAGCTCTTCGATCGAATGCTCACCGATAGTTTTTTCAAACCGTCGAACTTGGAGCTTTTCCGCGTCGCTCGCACGGTGCCGGAGATCTTCGAGCAGATCGATGGCGCGGCGGGCGCGGCGCCGGAGTCGAAATGGTTCGAGACGCGCTGACGTGCATCGCCGCGCCGTCCTCACTCTTCTGCGCGCCCATGCCGCGTATCCACTCGACTCGCACGAAGCGGCGATGGCGGCTGACACCATGGCGTTTGTCGAAGCGCATGAGGACTGCCTCCTGCGCAGCTGCGTGCCGGGTCATCTCACCGGCTCCGCGTGGATCGTGAGTTCCGATCGATCGCACACGCTGCTTACCCACCACCGCAAGCTCGACAAATGGCTACAGCTCGGTGGCCACGCGGACGGTGATGGCGACTTGCTGGCGGTGGCGTTGCGCGAGGCCGTCGAGGAAAGTGGACTGCCCGACGTGCGGCCGTTGTCGCCAGCGATTTTCGACGTGGATCGTCACTGGATTCCGCCGCGGAAGACGGAGCCGGGGCATTACCACTACGACCTGCGGTTCCTGCTCGTGGCTGATCCCAGGGTGCCTCTCGCAATATCGAGTGAATCCAAAGATCTGGCCTGGGTGGCGCTCGAGCAGGTGACGTCGCTTAATCCCGAAGAGTCCATGGCGCGGATGGTGCGGAAAACGAGAAGCTAGTGCGCCGCGCGCCGACGCGGTGCTGGCGGGCGGTCACGCCGCATTATCGCCAGAGTCCTACGACATCGTCGGTGCGCACCCAACCGGTTTGGCCGTTCTCGAAAGACACCTGGGTCCAGCCGAGAAAAGTTTTGCCGGCGAGCGCGAGCGAACCGATGGCGAGCGGAGATGTTTTCTGCGTGGTGTCGGCTTCGGTCGGGATTGAGCGCAGCGTCGTCGCGCGCGCCACGATCACCGCGGATGCTTTTCCAGCGAGGCCGTAGTTGAACCAGCCAGCGAACGCCGCGGAATTTGCCGCGAGGCCGAGCACAATTACCGCGAGGGCAATGAAGTTTTTCCTGCGCGATCGACGGCCGTAGGCGCCAGCGAGCAGGACCATAAGCGCGATGCCGATCGCGAATGCCGACCCGATCAGAGCGAGCTGCCACGTTGCGGGGGAAGTTTGCCGCGCGAGGGCCGGCAAGAGATTCGGCGACAAGAAAGCCGCGAGCGGTGGCGCGAGGGCGCCGGTCTTTTCCGCGGTGAGGCCAAAGTGCCAGCGCACCGCCGGATCCGCCGGATTCTGCACGAAGGCCGCGGCGGCGTGCGCCGCGGCTTCGCCGGGTTTTTCTTGCTGGGAGAGAGCCAGCGAGAGGTTGTGCCGGGCGATCCAGTCGGTCGGCGTGGTTGAAATCCGGTTACGCCAGCCTTTTTCGGCTGCCGCGAAGTCGCCTTTGCGATACGCCGCCGCGCCGTCGAGGGCTGCCGCGTGCAACAGGCTGGCGGTCGTGATGACGGCGAGCGTGAGGAGTGCGGCGAACGGCATGAGATTTTGCGGCAGGAAGAGGCGCAGCGGTTTGAAGCCGGGAACGGATTTTGCCGCGAGTGCCTCCTGTGCCCGGGCGATCCAATCGGGCGGCAGCGCGGCCCTACCGGCGTAGAGCGTGCGGTCGGCGTCGCGCCACAATTGCGCCCAGCTTTCGTCGGGCAGCGCGCCCGCGCGCGGTGCGGCATGGGCGATTTGCCATAGGATCGCAGTGTCGTGTTGCCAGCCCAGCAACAGTGCCTCGCGCTCCTCGGCGGAGGAGCCAGCGAGATGGGAGAGCGTGCGCGCGAGGCGGTCGCGCGCTTCGCGCCGGGGGCGGACGGGGTCGGTCTGTTGCGCGCGGCGCACCGCCAGCCATATCCAGAAAGTAAGCACACCGGCGGCGGGGGCCAGGAGCCATCCCACCAGCACTCGGGTGTTCATTGGGGCGCGGACCTCGGCCAGGCCAGGTAATGGATCGCGCGGGATTCCGGCGGGCGGAGGTGGCGAGGAAGGCGGGTTGCGCTGGCTGGAACCGGGCGAGTCCAGCGCGCCCGCTTTGCCGGCTTCGGCGGTGCGGTCACTCGGATCGATCTTGAACTGGGGAGTCAGCGGAGCGGTAACGGTGACGCTCGTGCGGGGAGCCGTGCGCGTGACGTAGGTGCCCGTTTTGGGATCGAAAAACGTGAACGACACCGGACCGAGCGCATAGGTGCCGGGCTTGGAGGGAACGAGGACGACGTCCTCAGCGAGGGCCACGTCGAAGAGTTTGCCCTCGGCAGGCGTGCGTTTGGCCTTCGGTTGGACCACTTGAAAATCGTTGGAGACTTCGCGGGAGGGCAGGCCGGCGATGTCGGGCCAGTTGCCGGTTCCGCTCAATTCCAGCGTCCAGGTGATCGGTTCGCCGACCGCGGCTTTTTCGGGGACGATTTTCGACGTGAGTTTGAACTGGCCGACGGCGCCGCTGAAACCGGCGGGCGCGTTGGCAGGCAGCGGGCGCACGTCGAGGGTCGGCTGATCGGAAGTGACCGAGACCTGCTCCATGCGAGGTTGGGAAATGATGCTGAAACCGATCGTGCCGGTTTGAATACTCAGGAGGTGACTCGCCGCCTCGAGCCTGAGCCGGTTGGGCGACTTGGCGACGGCGCGGGTGCGGAAGACGACGTTGAGCCGGCGCTCGTTGTTGACGACCGCCTCCGTCACTTCCGGGCGCGACCAATCTTCGGCTACGAGCGGCGCTGCGTTCCAATCGAAGGTGGGGGAAATTTGCGGATTGGTGCGACGCGAGGCCGAGAGTTCGTAGGTGAGGCCGAAGACTTCGCCGGCCCAAATGCTGGTGCGTTCGGGGACCAGCTTAGCGCTGGCGACCGACTCGAGCGGTGCGCCGGGCGCAGCGACGTTGTAGGCCGGCACGCGCAGCGGGCCTTTGTCGGTCTTCACGGTGAACGCTGGGATCTGGACCGCGGTATTCTGGCGCGCACGGATGACGTAGGTGACGGTGATGGTGCGCAGGCGGGACGCGCCGCCGGTGCCGAAACTGATCTGCGTGTTCTCGCTCTGGCCGAGCGAAGTAAACGTGGTCTGCGGGATTTGCGGCAGGTCGATCGGGCCGTCGGGGGCGCAGTCGTCAAAGACAAGCTGCACGGTGTTCGACATCGCGGCATCGGTGGGCATCCAGCGCACGGACTGCGCGAGGGCCGCGGTGGCGGAGCCGAACGCGATCAGGAGAAGCGAAATGAAACGAGGGAGACGCATGGCTTTACCAATCCTTGGCGGGCTTTTTGGTGCCCTTGCGCTCGCCTTCCATCAATTGGAAGAGCTGCGCGGGTGAATCCTGGCTGCGGAGCTGATCGAGCTTCTGCAAAGGCAACGCGAGGGAAGGGTCGAGCGCTTCCTTCTGCTCATCTTTTTTCTCCTGCGCGCCGCCAACTTTCTGCGTGCTCTGCGGCGGTGGGGGGGGCGGCGGTTCTTCTTTTTTGTTCATATCGCCGAAAGCCGATTCGCCGGGCGGCTTCTGCTCCGCTGGCTTTTCGTCCTTCTTCTCGGATGGCTCCTGTTTCTCGGAGGAGTCCTTTTGATCCTGCGGCGATTTCTGCTGCTGCTTGCCGTTTTTGTCCTGCTTCTGTTTCTGCGACTTTTGATCCTGGTCCTTCTGCTCCTTGTCCTGCTCCTGGTCGTTTTTGTCCTGATCGTCTTTCTTCTGCTCTTTGTCTTCGTCGCTTTTCTTGAGCAACGCCTGGAGTTCCTCGCGCAACTTCGGCCAGTCGGCCGCCTTGGCATCGAGCTTCGTCCCGAGGTCAACCGCCTTGAGCGCATCACGCACGGGGCCTTCGGGCACTTCCTGCTGCTCGGATTGGAGCTTGGAGCCCCATGTCGTCGTCTCGCGGCCCAACTCGGCCCAGTCGCGCGCCGTGTGAGTTTCCGCCGCGGCTAAACGGCCGACGATTTTGCTGAGCGCCGGCGGCTCCGGCGGAGTGGCGGTGGCCGGCGATGCCGCAGAGGGCGGGGTAGCCGCGAAACTGGAAACCGGATACAGGAGACTGGCAACAGCCAGCAGCACGGCAAGCGTCGCCGCGGCCTTAGCGGCGGCCGTGGTTCGGTTGCCGGTGTCGCCCGGGGTGAGCGCGATCGGGCGCGGCCGGGGCCGCACGGGAAACTCGTAGCAGAAACTCACGAACAGGCACCAGAGGCCGAACGCGAGCGGCCACTGAAAACGCTCGGCCAGCCGCACGGTGTTCTTCTCGACGAATTGCCCTTTACGGCCGGACTCGATCGTCTCGTTGACGAGCGCGGCGAGGTCGACCCACGCACTGGCATCGCGGTAGACGCCACCCGTCGCTTCGGTGAGGGCGAGCAGGGTCGAAGGCTCCAGCTTCGAAAGCACCACCGCGCCCCGCTCGTCTTTCACGAACTGCCCGGACGCATCCGGAATCATTCCGCCGGCACTCGTGCCGACACCGAGGCCGATGACGCGGATGCTCTTTTTCTTCAACTCCTCCATCTTACCCTTCCAGTCATCGTCGGTGGCCTCGCCGTCGCTGAGCACGATGAGAAAGCGGTCGGCCGCCCCGCTGGCGCCGAAGGCCTGCAGCGCCGTATCGAGCATCGCGCCATAGTTGCTGCCGCCCTCCGGCAAAAAGTCGGGCCCCAGCGCAGGGAGGAATTCGCGCAGGATTTCGTAGTCGGCGCTGAGGGGGCTTTGCAAAAATGCCGTGCCCGAAAACACCGCCAGGCCGACGCGCTCGCCTTTCAGTTTCTCGAGCAAGGACTGGATCAGGAGCTTCGCGCGTTCGAGCCGCGACGGCTTCACGTCCGGCGTCAGCATCGAGCGCGACAGATCGATCGCGATGAGGATCTCGCGCGATTGGTCGAAGACTGGTTCCTCCAGTTTGCCGTATTGGGGCCGCGCCAGGCCGATGACGCAAAGAGCGAGGCCGAGGCAGAGCCAGTAGCGGGGTCGCGCGGCATTCGACGGCCGCGAGTCAAAACCTGCCAGGGTCAACGAATGCGCACCTGCCTCGGCCCGCAGAATTTTTGGCCGCGTGATCGCGGCGGTGCGACGGCGATGGGTCAGATCCCAAGCCAGCCAGACGGCCGGCACAGCGAGGAGCCAGAAAAGATGGGGCCACGCGAAGGTCATGATTTGAGTGGGGCGGGCGCGACCGCGGGGGAATTGAAAGTGGGCGCCACGGCGGAGGAGCGTGCCCGCCTCGGCAGGCGGACGAGTAGCGCAGCCAGCGAGAGCAAGCCCAGACCGGGGCCCGCCAGCCACCAGAAGAGTTCGGTCGTGATTAGGAAACTCTTGGCTTGGAATTCGATTTTTTGAGCACGATCGATCGTCTTGAACGCGTTCTCGATCGTGCCGGTGTCGGCCACCCGGAAAAATTTGCCGCCGGTCGAATCGGCGATCTGGCGGAGCGCGGGTTCATCCACGTCGGAGAGCATGCGGCGGTAGCCCATCTTGCGGTTATTGTCGTCGAAGACCGGCACGGGCACGTAGCCCTCTTTGCCGGCACCGATGGTGTAGACGGGAATGCCGCGCGCCTTGGCGAGCTCGGCGGCCTGTGCGGGCTGCAGCGATCCGCGGTTGTTGGCGCCGTCGGTCATGAGCACGACGAACGCGCCCATGCGTTTGCCGCCGCTGTCGCGTTTCGCCTGCTCGAGCCGGGTGAGTGCCACCCCGAGGCCGTCGCCGATCGCGGTGCCATCTTCAATCATTCCGATCCGCACGCGCGCGAGCTGGCGCGCCAGCCACTCGTGATCGAAGGTGAGCGGCGCCATCGTATAGGCGCGGCCAGAAAACAACACGATGCCGATGCGGTCGGTCGGTCGCCGCTCGATGAACGCCTGAATCACCGGCTTGATCGCCTGCAATCGATTGATGCGCTCGCCGTCCTTCTCGAAATCTTCGGCCCGCATCGAGGTGGAAAGGTCGATTGAGAGCATGATG
>JANPIT010000467.1:0-5845 GCA_031425115.1 Opitutaceae bacterium
CCCCGCCGAGCCGTGTAACCCCTGATGCGCGACGGCTCGGCGGGGACGCCTCGCCCTACCTCGAGCAAAATCTCTTCGCCATGTCACTCCGCACCTTTTCACTCTGCGTCTGCGTCACGGGCGCCACGCTCACCGCCGCATCGGCCCCCCTCCCCTCGCTCCAAGAAGCCCTCGCTGCCAAACGCGATGTCTGGGGCGAGGCCGCGATGGCGCAGCCCAACGGCGCGAGCTACGATTTTTTCGCGCCGCTCCTTCCGCCGCCCCGCTACGTCCACGCGGACTTCCGCCACTACCCCATCGTGCTGAGCGCGCCGAACACGACAGTGAAGGCACGGCTCATCTCCAATGGCAGTGGCGTCAACCTGCGCGGCGGCTCGCGCAGTTGGTCGCCCTTCGAGCCGGGCACACCATTCACTTTCCGCGTCGGCCCAGATGAATTTCTCTTCGGCAGCCTGCGCGATCGCTTGCAGGAGCCCACGCTCGCCGACGGCTACCTGCCAATCGTCGAGATTCGCTACCGGCATCCGACGCCCCATCAGTCGGAAGGCGCGGTGCCGCTCACCGTCGAGCGCCAGCAACGCACGCCCGACATCTACCGCGTCGAGGCCTTCGCCAGCACCGATGCTGAGTTGGCGGAGCACGCCGTCGTGTTCGTGAAATTCTCTCTCGCGCAAGGCACGGGCGGCTTCGTCTCGATCGATGTCGATGCGAACGCCGCGCTTACTTTTGCCGACGGCAAATTAAGCAACGCTCAAGGCGACGTGCTCGGCTACTTCGATCGGAACTGGCGCTGGGAGCGCAACGGCGCACGCGCGCGGCTCTCCGCCACAGGCTCGGTCACGGTCGCCATCCCCACGAAACCGCTGCCGCCGGGTGCCGTGCTGGCCGTCGATTACGTGGCGCAGCGCGCGCGCTGCGTCGACACGTGGAAAAAAATCCTCGGTGGCGCCATCCGGGTCGAAGTGCCCGAGCCGCTGGTGAACAATGCCTGGCGCCACCTGCTCCTGCAAAATTTCCAACTGATCAAAGGCGACCGGATGCACTACAGCACCGGCAACCAATACGATCAGCTTTACGAGGGCGAAGGCAGCGATGCGGCGCTCGCGATGATGATTTGGGGCTATGAAGCCGACATGCGCCGGCTGCTCGTGCCCCTCCTCGATTTTACGCGCAAGGGCCTCGAGTTTCACCAGGCCGGTTTCAAGATCCTCGATGTGTGCCGCTACTACTGGCAGACGCGCGACGCCGACACCGTGCGCGCACTGCGGCCGCGCTGGGAGAAGGAAGCTCAGCGTATCATCGATGGCCGCACGGGACCGCACGGCTTGTTTCCACCCGAGCGTTACACGGGCGACATCAGCACCCCCGCCCAGCCCGTCGGCGCCAACGCCCATGCGTGGCGCGCGCTCCGCGATCTCAGCGCGGTGGTGGCTGAGCTCGGCGACATCGCGACGGCGACGCGTTACGCCGGTGTCGCACGCGAATTCCGCCAGACCGTCCTCACCGCGATCGAGAAGAGCACGCGCCGCGAGACCACGCCGCCGTTCGTGCCCGTCGCGCTGCACAGCGACGAACCTGCGCACAGCCCGATTCTGCACAGCCGCATCGGCAGTTACTGGAACATCATCATCGGCTACACGATTGGCAGCGGGATCTTCCCGCCGGGCAGCGCCGAGGAGCACTGGCTGCCCTGCTATCAGGAACAGCACGGCGGCATCTTCATGGGCATGGTCCGCTCCGGCGGCGACGAGTTCAATTTCTGGACCGGTCCCAACCGCGTGAACCCGCTCTACGGCACGCGCTACGCCCTGGACACGCTGCGCCGCGACGATCCCGAGCGCGCGCTCGTGAGCTTTTACGGGATGCTGGCGCAGGGTTTCACCCGCAACACGTTCAATTGCGGCGAAGGCTGCACGCTCGAACCGGTCGATGACGGCGGCCGCTTTTTCTACTGTCCGCCGAACAGCGCCGCCAACGGCCACTTCCTCTCGATGCTCCGTAACACGCTCGTGCAGGACTGGGATCTCGATGATGACGGCACTCCGGAAACCCTGCGGCTGATGTTCGCCACGCCAAAGCGCTGGCTCGAAGACGGCAAAGCGATCAACGTCGAGCGCGCGCCGACGGCGTTTGGTGAAGTCTCGATCGCGGTAAAATCAAACCTGAGCGCTGGCGAGGTCGTGGCCGATGTCTCGCTTCCCACGCGCCAGCTGCCGAAGAAATCTCTCCTGCGCATCCGCGTCCCCGATGGCTGGCGCGTGATGAGCGCCCAAACCGCCGGCGGCACAAAGCTCTCCGCGGACGAACGCGGCACCGTCGACCTCTCCGCGCTACGCGGAAAACAAACCATCCGTTTCGACGTCGCTCGACTCTGAGGTGGAGCGGCTTGTCCCCAAGACGCTGGTTTGAACCTAAATTCGGCAGTTGAAACGCGGAGCGCGCGGAGGAGGCGGAGCAGAACGAAAGAGAATCCAGTGTTCGGATTACTTACCTGCCAGGTGAAGGGCCTTGGCGCGAAAAACCCGGGTATTCTCCTCTGCGGTCTCCGCGTCCTCCGCGTTTCAAAGGCGTTTTCTAGGTTGAAGTGAGCGGAGATCTCCGAGCGCGTAGAGGACAACACGCTCCGTCCCCGAGCCTTCACGGAAACCGCTTCGTCGCCCCCGCGACGTCCGCGCGCACCGTGCCATCCAGCGCGATCAGCGGTTGCGGGTTTACCACCCGCCCCAGCGTCCGGCAGCCGGGTCCGACGCCGTCGATCCCGAGATCGCCCCGCATCGTCTCAGCGACGGCGCGCAGCCGCTGCACTTCGTGAGGATGCCGCGCAGCGAGGTTATTCGCTTCCGCGAGATCGTCGCCCAAGTGATGCAGCTCGCCACTCGCCAGATGCAGTTTCCAAGGGCCCGATCGCACCGCATCGAGGGTCAACCCGCGAAAATAGAAAAAATGATCGCGCGGCGCCTTCGCCGGATCGCCCGCGAGCACCGGCCAGACATCGACGCTGTCGATCTTGCGATCGGTCGGCACCGCCGCGCCCGCCAGCTTCGCAAACGTCGGCAGCACGTCGATCATCGCGGTGATTGCCCCGGTGGATGTGCCCGCGGGGATTTTCCCGGGCCACCACGCGAGCGTGCACACCCGCATGCCGCCCTCGAACACCGTGCCCTTGCTGCCCCGCAGCGGCGTGTTGACCGCGCCCTGGTTTACGGGCCCCCCGTTGTCCGAGGTGAAAATCACCAGCGTCTTCCCATCGAGCTTCGCTTCGCGCAAAGCCGCGAGCACCTGGCCCACGCTCCAGTCGATCTCCTGCACCCAGTCACCGAGCTGGCCGTGGCCCGACTTCCCGACGAACTCGTCGCGTGGATACAGCGGAAAATGCACGGCGTTGTGCGCCAGATAGAGGAAGAACGGCTGCTCCCGCTTCTCCTTCACGAACGCCACCGCACGCTCCGTGTAGCGGCGCGCGAGCTGAATCTGATCCTCCGCCCGCACGCGACCGACGACGGTCTCGTTTTCCAGCAACGGAAGCGGCGGCTGATTTCCGCGCACCCCCAGCTCGTCGTCGACCGCCGCGACCTTTTTCTTCGGCGCCGCGGTCGTGGCAGCTTTCGGCTGCGGCAGCGGTGCCCCGCGATTGCTCTTCACGCCATCGGCGGCGGGACCCATGTCGTTGGAATAGGGCAGCCCGAAATACGTGTCGAAGCCCTGCCGCGTCGGCAGAAACTCCGGCTGATCGCCGAGGTGCCACTTGCCGATCGCCGCGGTGGCGTAACCGGCGTCCTTCAGGACCTCGGCGATCGTGCGCTCGGCCGGATTGAGCCCGATGGCTCCAGCGGGAAACAGCACATGCGGGATCGGCAGCGCGCGCTTCGCATAGCTGCCAGTCATGAGTGACGCCCGCGACGGCGAACACACCGGCGCCGCATAATGACTCGTGAGCTTCCGGCCTTCTCGCGCCATCCGATCGAGTTCCGGCGTTTTGTTGCGGCCGCCAAACGGCCCGATCTCCGCGTAGCCGAGATCGTCGATGTTGATGATGATCAGATTCGGCCGCGGCGCATCAGCGCCCACGACCGAGCCGGCGAAACCAACCGCGAACGCGATCAGGGGTGAAAGCAGTCTCATGCTCACAAACGCACCCCACGGCTCGGCGCGAGTCAACCTGTAGGGGCGCAGACTTGCTGCGCCCTTCAGCGGCTGCGACTTCCGAAGAGCGCCCCCAGCCCGCGCTCCTCCAAAATCACTTCGGCGCCAGATCCACGCGTTTCACATCTTTCACCGGCCACTTGGAAACCGTGAGCCCCTTCGCACTGCGCGTGCTCACCGGCACCGCCGTCATATCGAACTCCAGTTCGCGGATCCGCGCGCCGCTGCGGCCGTCGATGAACACTTGCAGCTTCTTCGGCATCTCTTTCTCGGTCTTGTTTACCGCCAGATAAATCACCCTCGACCCTTCGCTTTTCACCAGCGGGTAGAGTTTGTCGCGCGAAAGTCCGCCGATCTGGAAGCGCTTCGCAAAGGCCTTCCCGGACTCCTTGTCCTGATAAACCATCGTGTAAAAGCTCGTGTCGCCGTCCTTCGGGAAGACCGCGCAGTGAATGATGTCGCGGCCCATGAAAACCTTGTCCGCCACCTTCGCCACCTTGAGCGAGCCGTCGCGCATGATCGTGATCGCACTGTCGAGGATGGTGCACTCCTGCACGAACTCGTGCTGTCGCCAGTTGAGGCCGATGAACCCGTCCTCACGGTTGACGTAGAGTCTCTGATTCGCGGATACGACTTCCGAGGCGTTGATCTGCTCGATCTCGTCGTAACTCGTGCGGCGCTTGATCCCCTTGCCGTATTTCTCCTGCAGCATCTCGAACCACGCGATCGAATAGCCCGTGAGATTCTTCAGGTTCGTCTTCGTTTCCTTAAGCCCCTCCTCGATCTTCTTGATCGCCTCGTCGGCCTGGAAACGGTTGTAGGCCGAAATGCGCTTGATCCGGATTTCAGTGAGGCGGGCGATGTCCTCGTCCGTCACGTCGCGCCGGAGCTGCTTTAAGAACGGCTTCAACCCTTCGCGAATCTCCTCGAGCACATTTTCCCACGTCTTCGATTTCTCGATCCGGCGGTAGATGCGCTCTTCGATGAAGATGCGCTCCAGCGAGTCCCAATGCCACTGCTGCTCCAGCTCGCCCAACTTGATTTCGAGCTCCTGCTTCAGCAACGCCTTCGTCCGCTCGACGCTCCGGCGGAGAATCTCCTTCACGCCCAGGAACTCCGGCTTGTCGTCGCCCGTCGTCGCGTCCGCCACGATCACGCACGCCGCCGGCGCGAGGTTCTGCTGGCAGCCCGTGAACACGTAGAGCTGCTGGATCACCTGCTCGGGATCGGCGCCCTGCGGTAGATGAATGAGAATTTCGACCTGGTCCGCCGTGTTGTCGTCGACGTGTTTGACCTTGATCTTCCCCTTCGCGTTGGCCGCCAGGATCGACTCGATCAGCGACTCCGTCGTCGTGCCAAAGGGTAGCTCCGTCACCGCGAGCAGATACTTCGAACGCTGCTCGATCTTGGCGCGGATCTTCACCCGTCCGCCGCGCTCGCCATCGTTGTATTCTGCAAAATCTGCGATGCCGCCCGTGGGGAAATCAGGGAAGATGCGAAACGTTTTTCCCTGCAGGTGATTGATCGCCGCGCGGCAAAGGTCGTTGAAATTGTGCGGCAGAATCTTGGTCGAGAGACCGACCGCGATGCCCTCGGCCCCATCGAGCAGCACTACGGGAAACTTGGCCGGGAGCGTGACCGGCTCGCGCGCGCGACCGTCGTAACTCAGCTGCCACGTCGTGGTCTTCGGGTTGAAGAGCAC
>JANPIT010000468.1:0-7101 GCA_031425115.1 Opitutaceae bacterium
TCGATCGTGTTCCTCACCGACGCCGCGCTCGCACAGCTCCACGCCGATTTTCTCGATGATCCTACTACCACGGACGTGATCACGTTCGAGGGCGACGCCGCGCTCGGCACCGCCGGCGAGATTTGCGTGTCGGCCGATACCGCCGCGTCCTACGCCCGCGAGCACGGCCGCAAATTCAGCGACGAACTCACCCTCTACCTTGTGCACGGCTGGCTGCACCTCACCGGTCACGACGATCTCGTTCCGGCCAAGAAACGCGCCATGCGCCGCGCCGAGACGCGCGCAATGCGCGCGTTGGTGCGAGCGAAAGCGTTGCCCTCCTTCTCCCTGCGCCCGATTCGCAAGAAAAGGAAGTGATCCTTTTTTGCACCTTCCTGCGCTTGAGGAAACGACCCGCCAACTCGGCGCGTCTTTCCTCCTCAGTAAAACCATCATGCTCTCCATGAAACTCTCACGGCACCTGTTCGTGATACTTCCTCTTAGCGCCGCCGTTGGCCTCGCTCAAACCGCGGTCTCTACCGTCGTATCGGTGGGCCAGACTCCCGCGACTGGCGTCGCGGTCACCCCACCTCGCATCATCGCCAACCCGGACCCGACGCCCGTAGTCACCGCCGCGGCCACTCAAGCCACCGGCGAAACCGCCATCACACTCGATATCAGCCACGGGATTCGTCCCGTGCCCGCTTCGCGGGTCACCGTGCCCGTCGGTGAAATCCTTCGCATCACGGGACCCGACTCCCGCGGCCGGCCCTACCAGTGGCTCAAGAACGGCGCGCCGCTGGCTGGCGCCACGACCAACCCGCTGATCCTCCCGTTTGTGACCTCGGCAGATGCCGGCACCTACAGCGTGTTTTCCGTGGATCCGCTCGCCATCACCTCCCCGTCGCAATCCGTGATTCTCGGAGTCGGCCCCACGGATCGTCTGTTGAATCTCTCCACCCGCGCCAACATCGGCAGCGGCCCGGCTCAAGGCCTCATCGCCGGCTTCGTAGTCGGCGGCGGAGTGCGCGAGAAAAAGCTCATCCTTCGCGCGATCGGTCCCTCTCTCTCGTTGTTCGGCCTCAGCGGCGCGCTGCAGACGCCGGTTCTGCGGATCTTCGACAGCAGCGGCCGACCCTACCAAAACGGCTACGCCTATCCCGCGGTCATCGGCGGCCCGACCTACGAGTCCGATCTTGCTGAATCTCTCGCTCGCACCGGCGCGTTCCCCTATCCCGCCGGCACCCGCGACGTCGTGGTGATGATGCCCTTCGCGCCCGGGAGTTACACGGCGCAGCTCACGAGTGGCGATGGCACGACCGGCACCGTGCTGCTCGAAATCTACGAAGTCCCGTAAGCTAGGTCATTTCTCAGTCTACAACTTGAAGGCGCGGTCGCGGCACCGCGCCTTCTTCATGTCCAACCTCCGCGTTCACCGTGCTCCCCCAGCGCGCCCGCCAGAAAGCTTTTGCGTCGGCTCTCGCGCCGGCGAATCCTGTTTCCTGCCAGCCATGTTGCCCGTCGTCCCAGCTCCCAAGTCCCGTCTGATCACGTTCCGCAATGCGTTCCTTTCCGGCGCGCTCATGCTCGCGCCGCTGATCGTCACGATCATCGCGTTCGGCTGGATCATCGAAACTCTCGGTGGCACCTTCCGCCCGCTCTACGAGGATTTCCTCCCGAAGACGCTGCAGCGCATTCCGTTTCTCTGGGATCTGATCGCGACCGGCGTCGTCGTCCTGCTCGTCACCGGGCTCGGCTATCTCTCGAACTACGTCTTCGGGAAATACTTCCTGCGCATCGGCGAGCAGGCCATCGAGCGCATCCCGGGCATCGGTGCCGTCTATAATTCCGTCAAACAAATCGTCGCGACCTTCGGCACGCAGAATCGCAATCTCTTCAACAAAGTCGTGCTGCTGGAATATCCGCGCAAGGGTTGCTGGAGCCTCGGCTTCCTCACCAACAAGCAACAGGGCGAGGCGCAGTCGCTCATCGGTGGCGAGATTTGGACCGTCTTCGTGCCCACGACGCCCAATCCCACCAGCGGCTTCCTCCTCATGCTCCCGCGCGAAGAAATCATCGAACTCGAGATGAGCGTCGGCGAGGGCATGAAGATGATCATCTCCGGCGGAGCCGTCATGCCTCCCACTCCGCCCACCGAGGTCCGGTCGGCGGCGCTGCGCCAGTGATCCGGTCGCTCCCGTGCCCGCTCAGTCACTGCAGACCGATGCGTTCGTGCTGCTGAAACGCCCGCCCGCCGAGTCGTTTCAAACCTTCACGCTGTTTTCCCCGGAGCACGGCCCGCTGATCGCACTCCAACGCATCGCACGCAAATCCGGCGGCTCTACACTCGCGCTCGATCTTTTCGACGAGGCCTCGCTCATGCTCGAGTCCTCGAATCAAGGACGCACGTGGTTTATTCAAGAGGCCCAGCTGATCACGCGCCCGACTGACATCGGCCAAAGTTACGAATGTCTCCGTCTCGCCTCCGCCCTCGCCACGCTCGTCGCGCGTAACCCCGTCGACGAAGACAGCCGCGCCGCCGTCGCTGAATTGTTGCGCGGCGCCCTCGCCGCCTTTTCGCGCGGCGCGCGACCCGACGTCGTTTATTTCAAGAGCCTGTATCGGTTTGCCCGAGACGAGGGTTACCCGCTCAAGCAACAGTGGTTCCCCACGCTACCCGCCGACGACCAGCGCGAAGTCGCCGCCGTGCTCAACCAACCCCTCGCCGCCCAAACCGCCGAAGCGGGGAACGTCGCGCGCCTCCAGCGCCGCCTCGAAGATTACCTCCGCGGCCACACCGAGATTCTGCTCTCGTGATCGTTTGCCTGTCGCGCCCGCCGAGTCACCTTCGCCTGCGCGCCCGCGCGCGACTTGAATCTCACTCCAAGTCGCACGTCATTACCCGCTTCTCATGGTTTTTGATCTCGATACGCGCACCATCGCGCTGAGCGTCGGCGAATTCGCCGGCTTCTCGCTCGGGCCGCGCGACGCGCTGGGCGGCGGCGCCGCCGGACTCTGGCGTGCGCAACTGGGCACGCATTGGCACAACGAGCTTCGTGCCCGCGCCGTCGACGAACACGCCGCCGAGGCCGCTTTCGAGATCCCCATTTCCGGTCAGATCGCACACCGCGGTTGGACGTTTACGCTCACCGGCCGGATCGACCAGCTCATCCGCCAGGACGGCCGCACGATCCTCCGCGAAATCAAAACCGTCACGCGCGCGCTTCCCGCCGACGAGTCCGAACTCCGCGCGGATTACCCCGACTACTTTATTCAGATCGCCACCTACGGCGCTCTCGCCCGCCTCGGCCTCAGCTCGCTCGGCTCCCAGTATCCGATTCCGGTCTCTCAGCTCTCAGCTCTGAGCTCTCAACTGTGTTTCGTAGAAACACAGAGCGGTCTCGCGCAAACCATCGCGCTCACGCCCGTCGACGATGGCTTGTTTCGCGCGCAACTCGAGCGCGTCGCCGAATTCCTCGACCTGCGCCTCCGCGCCCGCGCGCGCCTCCGCGGTCTCCGCTTCCGGCCGGCCTTTGCGACCCCGCGACCTGGCCAGGAAACGACCCAGGTCGAGCTCACCGCGCTCTTCGAACGACAACCACTCGTGTTGTTCGAAGCGCCCACCGGCTTCGGCAAAACCGGTGTGCTCCTCGAGTTTGCGCTCGGCCAACTTCGCTCCGGCCACTTCGACCGCGCTCTCTATCTCACGAGCAAATCCACCGGCCAACTCCAAGTCGTCCGCACCCTGCAAGCCATGACCATGGCCCCAGCAAACTGTCACCTAATAGGTGACAGTGCGCCGATCACACCCACGGAGTTCCCCGATTCTTGTCACCTAATAGGTGACAAGACGGCGGAAGGGGGAACGGGCCCCGCGGTGGCCGCCTGGCATGTGCGCAACAAAAGCGAGCACTGCGTGAACCACACGTTTCACTGCGTGCGCGACAATTGCTCCTACCTCGCCGACGCCGCGACACGCTGGAAAGGGAGCGGGCTCGCACGCTTCTACCTCGACGAAAATCACGCGCGCGATCTCGACACGCTTCGCGCCGCGGGACGCGAGGCGTGCATCTGCCCTTACGAGATCACGCGGACCGCGCTCGCGTTTAACGATGTGTGGATCGGCGACTACAACTACGTCTTCGCCCCGCGCAATCGCGGCCTGTTCTTCGAACAACCCGGCTTCGTGCCCGCGCGCACGCTGCTGTTGCTCGACGAAGCGCACAATCTCCCGACGCGCGTCGCGGACGCTTACTCGCAATCGTTCACCGCCGCCGCCGCCTTTGCCGTCCGCGACGAGCTGCACCGCGTGCGTCCCCCCGCCCCGCTGCTGATGGCGTGGGACCACTGGTGCCATTTTCTCCAGCACCTCCGCGCCAGCGAGGTGCTGTCACCTGCGGCAGAAGACGACGCGCTCCATCTGCTGCGCGCCCTCGCCACCCTCATTCCGACCAGCCCGCTCGACCTCGCCCAACTCGGCCCGCAAGTCGCCGACGCGCTCTGGACCGTGCCTCCGCTGATCGAGGATCTCACCACCTCGACTCTCCCGCGCCTCTGGTGGAGCCCGCGCGACGCAGAGCTCGCCCTCACTTGTCTCGACGCCGCGGCAGCCATCGGCGCGACGTTGCGGGAGTTCGGTGGCGTCGTTCTCGCAAGCGCCACGCTCACGCCGGTCGATGGCTTTGCCACCGCCTGCGGACTCGACGCGCCGCCCGACACCGGACCGCGCACCCCGCCACCCGCGCCCGAAAAACTCGGCGCGCTCACCAAACGCGACACGCGCAAACTCTACAAACAACTCACGAGCGCCGCCGAATTGCTCCGCGTCGAGGAAGCGCGGGACGCGGCCAGCCCCGCGCTCCTGCGCGCGCACACGCCGTGGCGCGATGGCAGCTACGACATCGCTTTCGACGCGCGCGTGGACACGACGTTTCAAAACCGCGCGCAACACACCACCACCACCGCCGCCACGGTCGCCGCGCTTCACGCCGCGGCCGCCGACACTCAGCTCACGTTTCCCGGCTCTGGGTTGTCCACGCCCGGCACCAGCTCCACCCCGCTGTCGACCGCGCGCAGCATCGCGGTATTTTTTCCCTCTTACGCCTACGCCGAAGCAATCGCGCGCGAAGTCGCATCCGTCGCACCCACCGTTCGTGTCGCGCTGCAACCCAGGCTCCGGGATCTCGCCGCGCAATCCGCCTGGGTCGACGAATCACTGCTGCTCGGCGACGCGCTCTTCCTCGTCCTCGGCTCGAGTTTCGCCGAGAGCATCGACGCACTCGGCGGCCGCGTCACGCACGCGATGGTGGTCGGCCCCGCGCTGCCAGAGGTGAATGCCGTGCAGCGCGCCCGCCTAGCCGAGGCCGCCCGCGCCGGCTTCACCCGCGAGAGCGCCTTCCGCCGCGTCTACCAGATTCCGGGCATGACCAAGGTGAACCAAGCCCTCGGCCGGCTCGTCCGCGCCCCCGGCCAGCGGGCACGCGTCATCCTCCACTGTCGCCGTTTTCTCGATACATCCTACGCCAGCCTGCTCGCCTCGGAATATCAGTTCGGCACAAACGTGCAAGATGACGACGCACTCCACGCCTGGTTGAGCACACCAGCATCCCCATAGCGGATTGCGGGGAGGCCACTTCCTCGGGGCTACGCACGTATGCGTATTCAGCTACTGCTCTCTTGGGGCTAGATTCACGCCGCCATGAGCTTCATTCCGCGTTCCGTTCTCGTTGCCCTCGCTTTCTCCGCGTCCGTCGCGTTCGCCCAGACTCCCGCCTTCACCGTCGTGAATCACGGTCTCGACGCCACGTTCGGCAACGCCGGTAAAGGCATCTTCGACCCGCAGGTGGCCGGGCTCACGGGCGTCGCCTTCGGAAACGGCTTGTTTGTCGCCATTGGCGCCAGCGGCAACGAGGAGGCCCTGCGCTGGATTACCAGCCCCGACGGCACGACGTGGACCGCGCGGAGCCAGCCCCTGCCCGGCGGCATGAAGACCTATACCCAATCGCGCGTGCGCTTCCTCAACGGCAAATTTCTCTTCTTCGCCGAACACACGGGCACCGGTGCTGGCGGGTTCGCCTACACCAGCACCGACGGCCTCACCTGGACGAGGAGCAACACCATCACCACAGGCCGGATGCTCATCGTCGAGTTCGACGCCAGCCCGACCCTGACCGTCGCCGCCAGCACCAATGGCGCGCAATACGCCTCCGCCGATCTCATGACGTGGACGTCTCGCCCCGTCGTGCCCAACGCGTCCGGCTTCGACCACAACGACCTCGCCTATGGCACGGGCCGGTTCTACTCCAGCATCAACGGCTTCGGCGGCACGACCTATGCCAGCGTCGACGCGATCACCTGGTCGAGCATCTCCTCCGCCAGCGTTCCCGGGGGCGGCCGGGTGGCAAACGGCAACGGAGTCACCTTGCTCACCGCCGGCAGCAACTTCTATCGCAGCACCGACGGCGTCGCCTTCACCCGCTACACGCCCACCATACCCTCGGGTTTTCTGGGCCTCAGCGGCGATCCGCATTTCACCGGGGGACGTTTCGTTACCCAAGGCACCGAATTCGCGGGTGGCACGGTTCGCACGGCCTACCTGGGGTCCTCCGACGGTCTGAGTTGGACGTTGATCGGCTATCTCCCTCCCAGTCCGAGCATCACGCCCGTCGGCGGAGTAAGCCGCCTCTGGATCTACAGCGACATCGCCTTCGGCAACGGCAAATACGTCCAGATCGCCAGCGATTCCCAGCAAACCGTTTCAACCCGGGCAATTCTTCCGCTCATCATGACCATCGACGCGGCCGCCGCACCCACGCCGCCCAGCATCACCACACAACCCGCCGCGCAGAACGCCGTCGCCGGTGGCACCGCCACCTTTAGCGTAGCGCTCGCCGCGTCTGCCGGCACGACGTATCAGTGGCGCAAGGACGGCGTGAATATCGCCGGCGCCACGTCGGCGACCTATACCGTGACTGGCGTCTCCGCCTCCTCGGCCGGCAGCTACACCGTTGTGGTCACCAACTCCGTTGGCACCACCACCAGTGCGGCCGCGACGCTCTCGCTCGTCACTGCCAGCAATGTCGGCCGCCTCATTAACATGTCGATCCGCACCGGCGCCGGCAC
>JANPIT010000469.1:0-3111 GCA_031425115.1 Opitutaceae bacterium
GCAACTTTCGGTTGACGGACGTGCATGGGCACGTGGTCAAAGATATTTTGAGCTGAGAAATCCGCCGCGGGCTGGCGGGCCGCGCTCCTGCTAGGCGGGAGCGGATTGAATCCGGGCAGGTTAGAGCGGCGCGGGTTTTTCGGCAGGTCCCTGCAGCTCCTTCAGCGGCTGCAACGGCCCGAGCGCGAAAAGCAGCAGCGCGAGCGCGATCAGCGGCATCACACCGTAGCCGATGAAAACGGGCGTGTAGCCGTATTGATCGATCAACCGGCCGCTGAGCCAGCTGAAGATCATGCCACCGAAGCCGGCGCCCATGCTGGCGAGGCCCCAAACGGAGCCGACCATGTTCTTCGGCACGACATCGCCGGGGAAGGCGAGGGCGTTGGAGTTGTATCCGGTATAGCCGAACGTCGCGATCGAGATGAAGCCAATGGCCACCCAGACATTGGAAACCAGTGCCGCGGGGATGGCGGCGGTCATCAGCAGTATGAAGACGGTGACGCTGGTCTTGCGCGCGCGTGACGACGGCATGCCGCGGCGGAGCAACCAACCGGTGAACCAGCCGGCCACCAGATTACCGAGGTCGGCGGTCACAAATGGAATCCAGGCGACGTAGCCGATCTTCTTGAGGTCGAACTTGTGCACCGCGTCCAGATACTGCGGGAACCAGAAAATATAGAAATACCAGACGGGATCCAAAAACACTTTCGCGAGGGTGAGCACGCTGACGAAGCGCGTGCGGAAGAGTCGCCACGATGAGATGGCGGGCGCTTTTTCCACTTCGGCGCGGACTTCGGGCGGCGTGCGATAGACGAACCACCAGATCGCGAGCCACACATAGCCGGTGACACCGATGACCACGAAGGTGGCCCGCCACCCGTAGCGCAGCGCCAGCCACGCGACGAGCGGAGCGGCGATAATTGCGCCGATGGCGGCGCCGCTGTTGAAGATGCCGCACGCCAGCGCGCGTTCGCGCGCGGGGAACCACTCGGTCGCAACCTTTACTCCCGCAGGCCAGTTGCCGGCCTCGCCGACGCCGAGCAGGAAACGGAAGCCCGCGAGCGACTTCATACCTGTGGCGAAGGCGTGCAGGATTCCGGCGGTGGACCAGACAAACATGCAGAGCGCGTAGCCGACGCGCGTGCCGAGCCGGTCAATGAGCGGGCCGGAGATTCCGTTGGAAATCGTATAGGCCAGCATGAAGGCTGAGAGAACCATGCCGTAGTCCTCGTTGGTCATGGCGAACTCGCGTCGCAGCTCGGGTCCGAGCACCGAGAGAACCTGCCGATCGAGGTAATTGATCACCGTCGCGACGAACGCGAAACTGATCATCACCCAACGCAGCCGCGAAGGCTTCGACGCGTCGGGGGCGGGTTGCTCGGGGGAGAGAGTCACCGCGGCGAGCCAAACTACCGGACCGACTCAGCGCCAGCTTTCTGATGAGGACGCGCGCTCGCCCGCGTTGATCCGCGCGGCCCGCGGCACCTGCGTCCCCGCGTCACCCGCGCTCTGTCGCGCGTCCGCTTTTCAGTGCACCTCGGAAAAAACCCGTTGCGGCGAAGCCTTTCCTCTCACCACACTTTGCGCGTGCCCCAACCCCCGACCGCTGCCCCGCGTTCTGAAGCTGCGCCTGTCGCCGCGGTGCGGAATCCCTACCAGTTCCAGCCGGATGAAGTGATCGAGCCGCCGCGCACCTTCTGGGCGACGCTGCGGATGATCGGCCCCGGACTGATTCTCTCCGCCTCCATTGTTGGCTCGGGCGAGTTGATCGCGACGACCACACTGGGCGCGGAAGTCGGCTACGTCGCGCTGTGGATCATCGCGTTGAGTTGCCTCATCAAACCCGCGGTGCAGTCGGAGTTCGGCCGCTATGTGATTGCGACAGGCGAGACCGGAGCCGAAGGGCTCAACAAAGTTCCCGGCCCGCGCATCGGCGGCGTGAACTGGGTGGTCTGGGCCTGGATCGTGATGACGTTTCTCTCGTTCTTCCAGATCGGCGCGATGTTCGGAGGCGTGGCCTGGGTGTTGAATCAATTGGTGCCGGTCATCTCGATTAACATCTGGGTGCTGCTGCTGCTCGGTATCACGCTGGCGATTCTCCTCGGCGGCCACTACGGGCGGATCGAAAAGCTCGCGACGATCAAGGTCGGCTTGTTCACGATGCTCACGTTCCTCTGTGCGTTGATCATGGTGCGACAGCCCGGCAGTTTTTCCCTCAAAGATCTGGCAGATGGCTTCGCGTTCAACCTGCCGAAAGACGGGCTCATCACCGCGATCGCGGTGTTTGGCATCACGGGCGTGGGAGCATCGGAGCTCTTCATGTATCCATATTGGTGCGTCGAAAAAGGCTACGCGCGCTATGCCGGCGCGACCGATGGCAGCAGGCAGTGGGAAGCGCGGGCCCGCGGATGGATCCGCGTCATGAATGTCGATATCATCGCCTCGATGGTGATCTACTGCGTGGCGACGGCGGCGTTTTACATGCTGGGCGCCGGCGTGCTGCACAAGGCGGGCTTGGTGCCGAAGGGCATGGATATGATTCCGGTGCTCTCGAACATGTATACCCAGACCCTCGGTCCGTGGGCGCTATGGCTGTTTTATGTCGGCGCGATCGCCACGCTTTATGGCACGATCTTCGCCGCCACGGCGGGTAACAGTCGGGCTTTGGCGGATACGGCGGGGCTTTTCGGTGGCTTCCAGCGCAACGACTACACTGCGCGCGTGAAATTCATCAACCGCTTCGTCTGGGTCGCGTTGGTGGTGCCGGTCGTGCTGTTCTTCGTTTTTCGTTCGCCCGTCAACATGGTGAAGGCCGGCGGCGTGGCGCAGGCGGCGATGCTACCGATCCTGGCGGTCGGGGCGCTTTACTTGCGGCATAAACGACTGCCGCGAGCGGTTGCGCCCAACAACTGGTCAACCGTGCTGCTCTGGATCGCCGCCGTGACCATCATCGTCGCCGTGGGTTACTCCCTCGGTCGCGAAGTCGTCGGCGCGGTGCTGGGCCGGCGCTGAACGGGCGCGCAGCTGCAGTTGAACGAGCGCGCGGGTGAGAGAGCAGCCAAAAACGCTAGACTCCACGCTCGCTAGAAACCGGCTGATACCTCGGCATCC
>JANPIT010000470.1:0-1650 GCA_031425115.1 Opitutaceae bacterium
CAGTTACGGCGACCGCCCGGGCACAAACAACCTCACGTCTACCACCGGCCTCCCTGCCGTCGTGGTGCCGGGCGGCTACACGCCCGATAAGAATTTTCCGATCGCGGTTCAGTTCCTGGGGAAAGCCCACTCCGACCTCGAGATCATCAAGATCGCACACGCCTACGAGCGCGTGACGAAGCATCGCAAGACTCCTGCGACCACGCCCGCTCTCCCCGGCGAAACCTTCACCTACGAAACCTCCGCTCATGCCTCCCTTGCTCAAGCACGCTAAGCGCGCCTGCCTGGTTGCCTCGCTGCTTGGCTCGCTGGCGCGTGGAGCGACCTTCGATCTGCAGACTGCCACGTTGGCCGACATCAACGCCGCGATGGATGCCGGCGCGCTCACGTCGGAGAAACTCGTCGAGCTCTACCTCGCACGCATCGCCGCTTACGACCAGGCGGGGCCGAAGATCACCTCCGTCATCACGCTCAACGCCCAGTCGCTGCAAACCGCGCGCGCCCTCGACGCCGAGCGCAAAACCAAAGGTCCGCGGAGCCCACTGCACGGCGTGCCGGTCGTGTTGAAAGATCTTTTCGATACAAAGGACATGCCGACTTCCTGCGGCTTTCTTCCGATGAAAGCGTCGCAGCCGCTCCACGACGCGACCGTGGTGAAACGTCTCCGCGACGCGGGTGCGATCATCCTCGCGAAGGTAAACATGAGCGATTGGTTCGGCTCTCCGAAGCCCGGAGATCAGAGCACCGTGCTCGGCCGCACGCTCAATCCCTACAACCTCGAGCTCACTCCCGGCGGTTCGAGCGGCGGGACCGGCGCGGCGCTGGCTGCCGGGTTTGCTCAGGTGGGACTAGGCAGCGAGACGGGCGTATCCATTCGCAACCCTACGTCGAACAACAGCCTCGTGGGCCTCGCTCCGACGCGCGGACTCATCCCGCGCACCGGCCAGACGATGACGTCGTTTGCGCAGGAACGCTGCGGTCCGATGGCGCGCTCGGTTTACGACGTCGCCGTCGTCACGGACATCGTGGCGGGTTTCGACGCCGAGGACCTCCTCACCATCAACTCACCGGGCCGAACGCCCAAGGAATCCTACACCACATTTCTGCGGACGGATGCGCTGCGCGGCGCCCGCATCGGAGTTTTCCGCGATCTCTTCCGCTCGGGTCCGGCGCACGCCGAGGGCATCGCACTCGTCGAGAAAGCCATTGCCGACATGAAGCGCGCGGGCGCGGTGGTGATCGAGCCCGTGTCGACCGGGCTCAACCTCTTCACGCTGCTGAATGACACTCGCACCAACTACTACGAGGCCCAGTTCTCCTACGACCTCTATTTCCGCCGGCTCGGCCCGCAGGCGCCAATCCGCAGCATGGAAGAACTGATCGCGAAGGGCGGCGATCTCGTGAAGCCGAGCATCGTGCGCGGCTACCGCGAGTTCAACTCACTCATGCACCACGTCGATTATCTTTCGCGCCGCGACACGCAGGAGACCCTGCGCGATGCCGCGGTCGAGTTGATGGATCGCTACCGGCTGGACGCGCTCGTTTATCCGTTCAAGTCGCTGCCACCCGAGCCGCACATTTCCGAGCGAAGCAGCGACAAGGATAATCCCTTCAGCTCGATCACCGGATTACCCGCGGTGCTCACGCCCG
>JANPIT010000471.1:0-1924 GCA_031425115.1 Opitutaceae bacterium
GCGCTTCCTCCATGATGGGGGCATGAAAAGAAGCACCCGCGCCACGTTCGCTTTGCTAGTCGCCCTGGCCGTCACCTCCACCGCAGTATGGGGCGCCCCGGTAGATACGGTGTGGTTCGACGATGCACTTCCGGTGGGCGCCAGCGGCGGTGGGAGCGGCGGCGACACTTGGAACTGGGTCAACCGCGCGCCCGCTCCGTTTTCCGGCAAGACCGCGCACCAATCGGCGCTCAGCAGCGGCCATCACGAACACTATTTTAACTGGGCCGGTAAGAAGCTCACGGTCGCCGCTGGTGAAAAACTATTCGCTTACGTCTATCTCGATGCGGCCAATCCGCCGTCCGAGATCATGCTGAGCTGGTGCTCCACGAATTGGGAACACCGCGCTTATTGGGGCGCCGATAAAATCGCCAACGGCGTCAATGGCACCGCGAGCCGGCGCTACGTCGGCCCGCTTCCCGCCACGGGCGGCTGGGTGCGCCTTGAAGTCGCCGCCAGCGCGGTCGACCTCGAAGGCGCTTCGATTCAAGGCATGAGCTTTTCGCTGTGGGGCGGTCGCGCTACGTGGGACAAGACGGGCAAGTTCACCGGTGAGTCCGCGCCGGCCACGACCGCACCCGTGACCACCAGCACGACCCCGGTCGTCGCGATGACCGAGTCCGTGTGGTTCGACGATGCAGTTCCGGCCGGCGGCGGCACGGGCGCGAGTGGCGGTGACACTTGGAACTGGGTCACGAGCAATCCCACCCCGTATTCCGGCGGCAAGGCTCACCAATCCGCCAACGTGGCCGGCCTGCACGAGCATTATTTCAATTGGGCCACGCCCATGACGGTGGCCGAGGGCGACTTCCTTTTCACCTACGTGTATCTCGACCCGGCCGCCGTGCCCTCCCAGATCATGCTCAGTTTCGTATCCGATAACTGGGAACACCGCGCTTATTGGGGTGCGGATAAAATCGCCAACGGCACCAACGGCACCGCCAGCCGCCGCTACGTCGGCGCACTGCCCGCGGCGGGCGGCTGGGCTCGTCTCGAAGTCGCCGCCAGTGCGGTCGGCCTCAGCGGCGCCACCGTCAGCGGAATGAGCTTCAGCACCTTCGATGGCCGCGCGACGTTCGACAAGACCGGCAAGGCCACGCCGGACGCCGGTAGCATCGCGCCTTTCATGCCGACCGCGTCCACCACGCCGACGACGCCGGTCGTTGTCACGCCGCCTGAACTGCCGGCTGTCACCGTCGTTGCGACGGATGCCGTCGCCGTCATCGGTCACAGCAGCGACAACGCGGTCCTCACTTTCACGCGCAGCGGCAGCACCGCGGCCGATCTTTGCGTCAAGTTCGCGCTGGGCGGCAACGTCGTGAAGTGGCTCGATTATCGCCGCGTCGAGGGCGACATGCCGGTGGAATTCACCATCCCGGCGGGCCAGGCAACCGCCACCATGACGATCATGGCGGTAGCGAATCTCACGGGCGCCGCCGTGCCGACCGTCACCTTCACGCTCTCACCCGATGCGGCCTACACGGTCGGATCCACGAATGTGGCCGCGGTGACCCTGGCCACGGGAAGCACCAGCACCGCGACGCCCGCGACTCCGGTTGTGACCACGCCGACGGCTCCGGTCGTCACCGTCTCGAGCCTGACCACCACGCCGATCAACGCCGTGGCGGAAAACTCCGCGACGCGGATCCCGCAAGTCGGCGAGAACGCGCTGCGCATCATTTCCCCGACCGTCGTCGAACTGCAGCGCATCACGACCAAGGAGCCCGACCCCGCCCCAGCGACCGACTGGAATTTCATCACGAACGGCATCTTCAACGCGCCAGCGACCTCCGAGTTCGCCGTCACGATCAACGGTTCGGCCGTGGGCGTGAAGACGATCAACTTCCGCCGCCGCGTCGCCTACGCGCCGCTCTATCCCCGCGAC
>JANPIT010000472.1:0-4644 GCA_031425115.1 Opitutaceae bacterium
TCCTGCAGTGCCTCCGCATACCCCGCGAGGCTGCGGAGAGGCGACCGCAAATCGTGGGAGACGCTATAGGAAAACGATTCCATCTCCTCGACCATCCCGCGTAACTCCGCGGTCCGCTCCGCCACGCGCGTTTCGAGCGAAGCGAGCAGGGCGTCACGTTCGTTGAGCAACGCACGAATTTCGTATTGGCGATGGCGCGCCGCGAGCAGGGTCTCCAGGGTCGCAAGCAGTGTTACGCCATGGAGCGGGCGTTCGAGCAACGTGATCGTGCGACGCGGCCCCCGCAGCTGCGCAGCAATCGTCGCGCCCATGTTAGTCTGGCCCGCACTTGCGATGAGGATGGCTGGAATATCGGACCATGGAGGTTGAGCGCGGAACACATCGCGCAGGGGGCCCATCAACTCGGGCGTAAGCGCTTCCTCGGTGAGCACGATCGCACCGCAATCCTGCTTCATTTCCCGGACCAGATCGACCGGCGTCCGGCATATGCAAGGCGTGACTCCACCATGGCGGTTCAACACGTCGCTGATATTCCGCGCGTCAGCCCCCAGGGGCGCCACGATCAAGACGACATCTGGCTCTTGTTTCATCGTTGGTTCAACATCTGCTCCGTCTCGCCGTGAAACGTCGGGACGCCCGTCAGCACTCCTTGGAATTGAACCAGCGGCTCGCCGACGCGGACGCCCTCGCTGTCGATGCGAAACTCCCGCAAGGTGTCTTCATGTTTGCCGATGCGCTTTTTGATCACGGAGATGGCCTTCTTGATCCGGCCATGCTGCTCGAAGTAGCGCAGAAGAAGGACAGTATCGGCGAGGTAAGTGAGGTCGACGGGCGACTGCATCTGGCCTACGAGGCCGTGCTGGGCGACCGCCATCAGCGACAGGACGCCGTTCCGATTCAGATACGAGAGGAGTTCGTGCAACTGTATTGTGAGATGGTGGGCGACAGGCATCGCCTGCATATAGCCATTCAAGCTATCGATTATCACCATCCGCGCGCGCTGAATCCGCACGTGCTCGATGACCGTGTGGGCAAATTCTCCGGGGGTCATTTCCGCGGGATCCACTTCCATGATGCGAAGCTTGCCTGCAGCGATATGCTCGTCGAGGGGCAGGCCCACTGAAACCGCGCGCGCCTTGAGGGTATCGAGGTTCTCCTCGAATATGCACATGAGCACGAACTCCCCCCGCTTCGCGGCGGTCACCGCGAATTGGAGACTGATGGTGGATTTGCCGCTACCCGCAGGCCCGAGCAATAGACAGCTGGTGCCGCGATCAAGGCCGCCGCCAAAGAGGTTATCGAGCCCTGCAACGCCCGACGGCACGTGCCCGCGCGCATTCTTGGACTGGTGTTCAGATCCAACGATCCGGGGAAAGACGCGCATCCCGCCGGGCACGATTACAGAATCATGGTAGCCCCCGATGAAATTCACCCCGCGCAACTTGTTGATGCGGATCCGACGACGTTCCGCGCCGTAATCGGAAACGATTTTCTCCACCGTGATTACCCCGTGCGCGATGCTTTGGACGTGCAGGTCGCCGCCGTCGGCGGAGTGATCGTCCAGCAGCAGCACAGTCATCTGTTGCCCGGCAAAGAATTGCTTGAGCGACAACATCTGGCGCCGGTAACGCAGTGCGGTGTCGGACAGCAGTCGCAGTTCGGAAAGCGAATCGATGACCAGGCGCTTCGGTTTCACTTCCTGAATCCGCTGCAGCAGTAGTTGGGTCGTTTTGTTGAGCTCAATCTCGGAAGGGTGGAATACCGTGTTACGCTCTTCTTGCGCGAGTTGTTGCTCCAGTGCCGACAGTTCGAAGATGGCTAGCTGCTCGATCGGCCATCGATGCGAACGGGCGACCGACATGATTTCATCCTGCGTCTCCGAAAGCGCAATATAGAGGCCCTGCTCTCCGAGCCGGGCTCCCTCTAGGAGATACTGCAGCGCCAGGGTGGTCTTGCCGACACCGGGGCTCCCCAAGAGAAGATAGAGTCGATTCTCAGGAAGGCCGCCCCGTAGAATCTCATCCAGTCCGGCGATGCCTGTGGGGGACGCGCGATCGGGCTGCTGCATTTCGAGCATCCCGAAATGTTTATCGTGAGAATTGGACGCGCCAGTAGAATTGGGCCAAGGAATTACCGGATTATGAGTCCGAAAATTTCCGATATAGCCGACGCTAAGTTAGAAGCCGCTGCCCGCACCGACTTGCTATGTCGCGTTCGCCGGGCCCTGCACCTTCATCCGAAAGATCCGCAGCGTGCGCTGATGGGTGCGCTGGTCCGTCCTGAGTTCTACGCGATACGTTCGCTTCGCCGGGGCGAGATGTTGATACGCGGGGAGCAATTCCAACAGGGTCTCCAAATCGTAGCCCTCTGCTTTGATCTGCTTAACGTCGGCGCTCCAAGTTGCCGCTCCATCAAGTCGGCCACCGAGGAAGGCTTCGACCAATTCGAATTGGGTGGGTGACATCCATTTCTTTTGGAAGGAAGTTTCCCGGCCATTCAAGTGGATTTCTTCCTCGTGTTGCTACGTTAGCCTAGTGAGCGCGCCAAGCACTTGCATCTTTGTGACCCCGCGCTCTACCGCGGTCCAAGCCGGAGGACTTTCGCGGGAGGTGCGTCTCGGCTGTAGGACGCAGCAACCACGAACCTGGCGCTCGGATCAGGCAGGCACCGCCACTGCGCCGGTGGCTTGGGCCCGAGACTCGAGCACGCGCAGGATGCTGACCAGCAGTTCCTGCACACTCTTGACGCTCGAAGGTTTCGGGAGGATGTCGCCGCAGCCGGCGCGACGCACGGCGGCGCGCTCGTGAGCACAGTCCGACGAGGACGACATAATTACGGTGGCGGCGGGCCGCACCCCACGCCGGTTGAGTTCCTGCAGAAGTTCCACCCCGTTGAGGTTCGGCATGTAGAGGTCGGTAATGACGATTTCTGGAACCCACGTCGTGCCGTCGGCTCCTGCAGTCATTGTATCCAAAGCCTGGCGACCGTCTTCCGCCGTTTTGACCTCGGAAAATTGGTCGAGGGCGCGCGCCTCCTCGGCAAACACGCCGCAAACCGCCTTGTTATCATCCACGATCAGGAGGCGCAGTTTGGCGGAGGCATTCATGATCGCTATGGACCGCACCGAACAGGAAACGGGTTTTGTATTCGCCCGGAAAACTCCTGAATTAACGCCACGCTGCGGACCCCATAGCGCAGGTGAGCGTTGCGAGGTTTTTGGCGGGGGCGGTGGGTGCGCCCGCGTTATGGAGGCGCATCATGAGGCACTCGTGGAGGTAGCGGTAACAGATAGTGGATACATGGGTCCAAGGATCGAATCCGAATTCAATAATGACCGACTGGATCAAATCTGTGATCGAGGGATTTTCGTATGGCGGGATTGTTTTCCTGATGTTCCTGGAAAACGTCTTTCCGCCGATTCCGTCGGAATTGATCATGCCGCTGGCCGGTTTTTTTAGCACGACCGGTGAGCTTTCGCTCGTTGGCTTGATCGCCGCCGGCACCGTGGGTTCAGTCCTCGGTTCCCTACCGCTCTACTATGCGGGTAGATTTGCGGGACAGACGCGGCTGCGGCGGTGGTGTGACCGGCACGGGAAATGGATCGGAGTTTCCGGGCGGGATCTCGACAAGTCCAAGACGTGGTTCGACCGTCACGGCAACAAGGCGGTCCTGTTCTGTCGCCTCATCCCGGGAATCCGGTCCCTGATTTCAATTCCGGCGGGTATGTCGGAGATGAACGTGGCGCTGTTCCTCCTCTATACAACGATCGGCTCTGCGGTGTGGACCGCAGTATTGGCGGTCGCAGGCCATTCGCTAGGGGGGAATTACGAGCAGGTGGAAAAGGTCGTCGGCCCCCTGAGCACGGCGATCGTCGTTGGGATCGTGCTGTGGATTGTCGTCCGCGCCATTCGGCAGCGAAAAAAGGGCAACGCCTGACCGCGCGGTCCGTGCGCAAGGAGCCGCACGTCACCTTCGGAACTGTCCTAACGGGGGATTCGAGTCGTCGGTTTCGAGCAGTTCGCGCAGCGCGGCGAGTAGGCGAGCAGCGGGATAGGGTTTTAAGAGAAAGTGTTTCACGCCCAGTTCCTGCGCCCGGCCCACGAAGCTTTCGCTATCGATTCCGCTCGTGCCGATGCACTTCACGTTTGGCGCGATGCGGCGCAGCGCGACGATCGTAGCGACACCGTCCATGATCGGCATCATCATATCGGTGATCACGACTTGGATCTGGGAGGCATTGGCGGCGAAAACGGCAATCGCTTCCGCTCCATTGGGCGCCGTGAACGGCTTATACCCGTAAGCTTTCAGGGTTTTCTCGCTGATGGTGAGAATCGAGGGTTCGTCATCGACGACGAGGATGCCCTCGCCGTTGCCGCGGAAAGGTTTTTCCGGCGGTGCAATCGTCGTGAGCGCCGCCGCCGGATCCGGCTCCGCCGGCAGGTAGACGCGAAAGGTTGTCCCCTTTCCGACCGCTGTATCGACGTCGATCCAGCCGCCGTGACCGCGCACGATGGCGAGGGTGGTAGCCAAGCCCAGACCAGTCCCGCGGCCCAGGTCTTTGGTGGTGAAGAAAGGATCGAAGATCCGATGCAGGATGTCGGGCGCGATGCCTTTGCCGGTATCCGTCACGCTCAACATTACATA
>JANPIT010000473.1:0-8150 GCA_031425115.1 Opitutaceae bacterium
AACGCCCAATATCGACCGGCTCGCCGCACGCGGCATGCGTTTTGATCGCGCGTATTGCACCTTCCCCCTTTGCGGCCCCAGCCGCAATTCGATGCTCACCGGTCTCTATCCCAATAGCACCGGCATTCACGCCAACGCGCAGATTTTTCGCCAGAGCATTCCCGAACATCTCAGCCTCTCCCAGGCCTTTCGCCAGCAGGGCTACTTTGCCGGCCGCATTGGCAAACTCTATCATTTCAACGTGCCCAACTCCGTCGGCACCGACGGTCACGACGACCCGGCATCGTGGGAACTCGCGCTTAACCCGGTCGGCGTCGACCGCACCGCCGAGCACCCGAAAATCACGACCCTTACCCCCAACCAATTTGGCGCCACCCTGAGTTGGCACGCCTCCACCGCGCCGGAGCACCAGCACACCGACGCCATGCAGGCCGCCGACGCCGAGTGGGTGCTCGAGCGCTGCGCCAAACAGAAAGACCGCCCCTTCTTTCTGGCGGTCGGTTTCTTCCGGCCACACACGCCCTACGTCGCGCCCAAGGCTTATTTCGACCGCTACGCGCGCGACCGGATGCGCGTTGTTTCCAATGTGAAAGAGGACCAGGCCGACATCCCCGCGGCCGGCCTCGGCAGCTCGAAGCGAGAGCAGGACACCATGTCCGACGATCTCCGACGCGAGGCGCTCCAAGCCTACTACGCCAGTATCAGTTTTATGGATGCCCAAGTCGGCCGCGTTGTCGCCGCCCTCGATCGGCTCGGTCTCGCCGACAACACCGTCATCGTTTTCACCAGCGATCACGGCTATCACACGGGCGAACACGGCCTCTGGCAGAAAATGAGTCTCTTCGAGGAAAGCGCCCGCGTCCCCCTGCTCATCGTCGCTCCCGGGATCGCGGCCAAGGGCTCGGTCGCGAAGTCGCCGGTCAGCCACCTTGATCTCTACCCAACGCTCACGCAGCTCGCCGGCGTTACCGCGCCGGCGAATCTCCAGGGCCAGAGCCTGGTCCCTATGCTCAAGGATTCAAAGCAAACCGGTCGCGGCTGGGCGCTCACCCAAGTCACGCGTGCAGGCGGCAGCGCGGTGACAGGGAAAGGCAAAGGCAAATCCGCCGGCGGCGAGGGTCGCTACTTCGGCTACAGCCTGCGCACGCCGCGCTGGCGCTACACCGAGTGGGCCGAAGGCGAAAAGGGCCGTGAACTCTACGACCACGACGCCGATCCGAAAGAAATTACCAATCTCGCCCAGGATCCTGCGCATGCCAAAACGGTCGCGGATCTCTCCGCGCAGCTTCGCGCCGCAGCCACGACATCCTTTCCCGCGTCCGGCAAAACTCCCGCGCTGGCCGACGGCGTTTGGGCGCCGATGCTGATGAAGCCGTAAGCATTTCCGGCGGCTGGAGACCTCAGTCGCTACAGGATTCGGCGGGCGGGAGGACGCTCGTCGTCCCGGGTGTGGCGGGGCTTGAGCGGGTCAGCGAGGGTCTCGCCACACTCCGCAAAGAGCCAACGACGTCGGGCGCGTGCTGCGCCTCTGGTGGAGATGCCCATCTTCGGCGAAGAGCCACACACCGGCGCGGCTTCAAAGATCGCTATGGCATTCTCTCCGGCATTTGGCAGAGTCGCTATATCGTTTGGTTCCGTGACCTGATTTTTTCGGGAAGCCCGGCACCGAAATGAAAGCGGCGCGATCTCCCGGCGCCCCGTTAACTCTGTCCGGTGTTCCCCAACCCCCAGTCCAGTCCATGACTCCAACATGCCCCTGCACGGTGGCTCGTAGCCGCTGTATTGTCCTCGCCCTGACCCTCGCAGTGATCCCGCTGCTCCGCGCTCAAACCGCTCCGGCGGCCTCGTCCACCTCGGCCGCAGCCCCCAAAGCTGAAGCGATTCTCCTCACTCCGTTCGAAGTCAGCACCGACAAGGATCGCGGTTACTTCGGCGGCAGCACGCTGGCCGGCGGTCGGGCTGATACGCCGCTCAAAATCACCCCCGCGTCGATTTCGGTGATGACGAAGGAATTCCTGGAGGATTTCGACCTCACCGACATGAACCAATCGCTGGCGTGGACGGTGGGCGCGGATGCGCCGACCGGCGGCGAGTCGGGTGCCTTCGGCGGCAATCGCTTTCAAACGAGTTTCCGCGGCGTCGACGGCAACGGCAATTTCCCGGTGCGGAATGGTTCGATCAATTATTACGTGTCGGATACCTACAACTCCGAGCGATTCGATTTTTCGCGTGGACCTAATGCGGCGCTTTTCGGCGACGGCGGTCCGGGTGGACTCCAGGGCAGCACGAGCAAACAAGCTCGACTCAACAGCCGGTTCACCAGCACGAGCGCGCGCATCGACAGTTTTGGCGGCTACCGCGCAACCGTTGATACCAACTACGGCCTCGGCCGGATGGCGGTGCGCCTCAATCTCCTGCGCCAGGACACCAAGGCCTACCAAGACGGCACCAGCAGTCAGCAAAACGGCCTCACCGCGGCACTGACCTTCAAGCTCACTGACAAGACTCAGTTCCGCGCCGAGGTCCAGCGGGATGCCGAATCGAACGTCGCTTACCGCCGAACCTATAGCGAACAGGCCTCCCGCTGGAATCGCACCACCGTCAATAATGACAACAGCGCCATCGCCAATCCCGGCGACTTCGGCCTCGGCGTCGTTAGTCAAACCAATGACTACCTCGTATGGAATTTTGGCACCAACAGCCTGATTAACTATAGAGGAAACCAATACTCCTCCGTCGGTCTGGGCTATCAGATTCCTTGGGAGGGACGTGCCGACCTGCCCAATTTCAAGCCGGGCGTGGACAAGAAGTTTTTCCTCGGGCCGGCGGATGCCCGCATCAACCGCGATTTCAACGCCCAGTCCTACTGGCTCGATCATCGTTTCAGCTCTAATTTATACGTCCAACTCGGGATCGTGAAGAATGACGGTGATCCCTTCTACGAAAACACTGATCAGCTGCCGGGCGACTATCGCATCGACGTCAATCGCCTGCTGCCGGTGCCCGCGGGCGCACCCGCCGGGACCGTCGGGGCGCCCAACCCCAACTTCGGCAAGGCATATTCCGACTTCCAACAGAACTTCCAGTATCAACAGGACAAGGTCCGCGAATACAAAATTGCCGGCACCTATCGCTTAGTCGCTCCTCAATTGTTCGACCTGAAGCAGCGCTTCAGCATGAACTCCGGCTGGCGGCGCACGACCTTCGAAGCGAAGGCGTCGGCCTGGCGTTGGGCTAACAATCCCGCTTCGTCCGATCTCAACAACGCCACGCTGAATTCGCTTCGCTATCGCATCTATTGGGATCAACCCCGTCCGAATATCGAGTCCGTCACGCCGCCGAACACTCCCGGAGTCAACTGGCGTGTGGTCGAGACTGGCGGAAACATCAACCAGCGGACGATTACCTACGCCCAACTGGTTTCCCAAACCACCTTCTTCAACGAACGTCTCGCGCTTACCGGAAGTTTCCGGCGCGACCGCGTTCAGGGCGATTTCTTGAACCGAATCGGCAACGATCCCGTCACCTTCAAGAATATAGGGGGCTTCGACAACGGCACGGGCGTGCTCGTCCCAGGCCTGCACCGCAAACGCAAGATCTGGCAAAACAGCCCGAGCGGCGGCTTGGTCACCTATCCGTTTGCGGCGATGAGGAACCGCGTCCTGGCCCCGCTTGGTTTCGTGGCCAACTACTCCTCCAACTTCGCCCAGATTGCCAATGCTACCATTCCTCTCATCACGGGCGACGATCCGCCACTCACGCGCTCCACGACAAAAGACTGGGGCCTCCGCTATGCGGTGGGCGATGGCATCGCCTATGTGACCGTCACGAACTATCGCACGACCCAGACCGACCAACTCAGCACCTGGGGCAACCGCGGCGACTTCCAAAACCTCTACCGCAATCTCGGCTACACAGACCCGACGTTTACCGGCACCACGGGTTTCAACTATCAAGACAGCGCCTCGCGCAAGCTGGAGGGCTGGGAAGCCGAAATCACCGCCAATCCCACACGCAATATAACGCTCACGGCGAATTATTCACACCCGATCGTATATACCGTCTATGAGAGCAAGGATCGCCGGGCCTTCTTCGCCGCCAACCTGGCGCAGTATCAAGCGGGCGCCCGCGCTACGACCGGTCAGGTCATCGACGGCCGCACGATCCTCGACCCCGCGGCAATTCAGCAGGCGGTGCTCAACATCGAAAACAGCTTCAACGGCACGACCTCGGGCACCTTGGGCAACAATCTGGAACGCCACCGCGTGAACCTCGCAGGCTCTTATCGATTCACCGATGGCATCGTCAAGGGACTCGGCCTCAACGCGGGCGTGAACTATCGCGGCCACAAGAAAGTCGGAAGCCGCGATGCCCGCATCAAGTTCCAGATCCCGGGCACCTCAAGCCCGACTACGTTGCAGGGCGTGCAGGCCGCCTACGATTACATCTGGGTCGATCCCACCTGGTCCGCGGTCGCGGGCGCCAATTACACGCGCCGCTTCGGCAGATATAGCGCTCGTTTCCAGATCAACATCACGAACCTTTTGAACTACGACAAACCGCAGTGGAGCAGCTATAGCGTCATCACTGCGGGACAACTCCAAAATCTGCCCAACTCCGCAACGAACAACACCAATGCGCTCACCGTCCCGGGCGGCAATCCGCGCATGCAGGTGCTGAGCGGTTTCAATCAACTCGAGCCCCGCAAAATCAGCTTCACGACCACGCTGAGCTTCTAATCAGCCACCAATCCGCAGCTGACCGCAGAGCCCGATGTTCGCATCGGGCTCTTTTTTGTCCCCCTCGCCGCCGTTGTCATGGCCACGCGAATACAGGCGGAATAATCCGGCCCGTCGTCAACGACTCGTAGGGACGCGGCCGGATCCAAGCGGCCCTTTAGACAGATTCTCCGCCAGGAAGAGTCCGGACTTGCCGCCACTGACGACGTCCCTGTCACCGTCCCCGTCGATGTCGATCACGGCCATCTGCAGTCCGCCACCGGCTTTGGTGCCGTAGTCGATCGTGTGCCGCGCCCACGTCACAGCGCCGCTCACACCCCGGCCGAACTCATACCAGTATAGACCCAAGTGATCGCTGTCACCGGGGGCTGGATTATTTCGCGACTGAAAACGCTTGCCGGAAACAAGGTCCAGCCCGCCGTCGCCATTGAGATCGGCCAGCACCGAGGCGTGGAGATGGGACCACGAGTGATCGATCACATGCTGGCGCCACTCACCACCGGTGCGCTGCTCGAACCAACAAAGCCCGTAACTGTGCGCGCTCGTTGTGAGCACGTCGTTCCGCCCGTCGCCATTAAGATCGATCACATACATGAAACCCCATTCCGCGGGACGCGACGGCGGCGGACCGCCCTTGGCATTGCCGGTAGTCGCGGCGTCGAGTGTGATCGCCGCCACTGGCGGCACGACGAGTGCGGGTGGCTCGGTCAAAGATTGTGCTATCGCCGCCGGTGCCGGAATCGCGCGCCGCGCCCAGTCGGTCGGGTGCAAGGTCCAGAGGCCGGGGGCACGCGGATCGGCCGGCGCCTCCAGCCATCCTTGCGGCGTCAGAATGTCGTTCCGTCGGTCGCCGTTGATATCACCGGCGCCGATGCCATGACCGTAGCTCTGGGTGCTGACCGCATGTCTTACCCATTTGCCGTCGCGAAATTCATACCACGTCAGCGGCGCGCGGGCCGCTGACGTGAATTGCGGCAGGAGTTCCCGCGCCTTCCCGTCGTTGTCGAGGTCCACCAGGAACGCGAACTCCGTGGGTCCGATCGCGTCGATCAGATTCTCCGTCCAAGGCGCTCCACTACGTCCCGGATTTTTCATCCACACGAGCCGACGGGCGAAATAACCGACTTGGATGACATCCATCCAGCCGTCCCCATCGACATCCAGCGGTAGATCGCTGAAATTATCCACGTAGCCACTGGTCACCGGGATGGTGCGGATCGGTCGTTTGGCCCAATGCGGCGCCTCGAACCAGGCTTCAGCCGAAACGATGTCCAGCCGGCCGTCGTTATTGAAATCGGCCACGGCGGCACTTTCCGCCGCGCCGCCATCAATCTGAATCATCTTGAACCGCTGCGCCGGAGAACCGGTCTGACCGTGAGCCGTGGCGAAGACGCCAAGGGCGAGCCCCGCGATAGTCGTAATCCTCATGAGATGTTGAGTGATGGCGCGGACAAAGGCGGACTGCAATTCACGTGTCCGGCCTGCATCGCGCCGCACCCGCGCGCCGCCTACCAGCGCAGTCTGACCAAAATGTAAGGCGCGAAACCTTTGGCTGATAATTCCGGGCGTTAGTGTGTCGGCCGCATGATTTCATGTCGTAGTGTTGCCGCCCGAGTGATCATTCCTGCTCCCAGCCCTGAACCGGCCCGGCCGGCGCGGGTGGGCGCGCCCGCCCTCAATGCGCAGCGCGCACACCTGCCCAGTCTTGCCTGAGACAAATCGCGCACCCACTTTGCCGGCAGGCGCGCCCCGGGGCGCGAGTTAGCGACGGGTCCGCAAAACCGATTTTGGAAATTCGTTCAACACCATGAGTGCGTCCGGTGCAGAGCCGCCTCCTCGCGTGCATGTTCTCATCGTCGATGACGAAGCGAAAACACGCGAATCCGTGGCGGAAGGCCTGGGCATGGAGTCGTGGACCATCAGCACCGCATCCACTGGCACCGAAGCGCTGGCGAAAATCGAGTGCAACCAGTTCGACCTCGCGGTGGTGGATTGGATGCTGCCCGATCGAGAGGGCATTGAGATCGTGCGCCTTATCCGGCAACGCGGCCTCGAGCTGCCGGTATTGATGCTTACAGCCAGGGCGGCACGCACCGATCGCATGATTGGTTTCGAAATCGGCGCGGACGATTACCTTACAAAGCCGTTTGCCTTTGCCGAGCTCCTGGCTCGCTGCCGCGCGCTCCTCCGCCGACCTCGTTCGGTCGCCGGCCGGCTGCTGAGTTGCGGCGATCTGCACCTCGACCGTCGGGCGCGAAGCGTCCAACGCGCCGGCCACGGGATTCAGCTCACCCCGCAGGAAGTGGATCTCCTCGAATACCTCATGTGTTTCGAGGGGCAGATCGTCAGCCGGGAAATGCTGGAGCGCGATGTCTGGAAGCGACCGACGCCCACCGGCTCACTCGACAACGTCATCGAAGTCCAGGTGTCTCGCCTGAGCCGCAAGGTCGAGGAGGAGAGCGCGGGAGTGTTGATTCAAACCGTCCGCGGCGTCGGCTACCAACTCGTGAGGGTATCAGCGTGAGCGAATGGTGGATACGCCGCACCCTGCGCGTCCGGCTGGCGGCGTGGTATGGGATTGTCGGCACGCTCTTGCTCGCCGGTTTCAGCGCGACGCTCTACTTCTATGTGCGCGACCGCATGGCCCGCCCCTTGAGTTATCAGCTGTCGGGCGATCTCGCGGAGATTCAGCAAAAACTCAAGGTGACGCCGGACGGCAGGGTCATCTGGCAGGACCGGGAGCTTCCCGCACAGACGGCCTGGGCTACGACGTATCCCTGGTTTGAATTATGGAACGAGAAGGGCGAACTCGTTCGCCGTTTCTGGCCGTTCAGTGAAGACCGGGTGCAGCAGTTACCAGTCGCCCCGTCGCGCGGGCGGGAAACGCTCTCGGTCTTCAACGTCGCACCAGACCTGCGCGTGCGCGTGCTCAACGTGCCCTACCGCCCAAATGGCCAATCGACCGAGTGGATGCTCCGCGCCATCCGGGTCCACGAACCGGTGGCGGATGCCCTCGGCGAATTGCGTTGGATCATCTTTCTGACGTTGCCCATCGTGATCGCCTTGCTGGTGGCTGGGGGCTACTTTCTTACGCGGCGCTGGCTCATGCCACTCGACCGCATGGCCGCCGAAGCCAGTCGTGTCTCGGCGGACGATTTGAATCGCAGGTTGCCGGTCGATAATCCGCACGACGAACTCGGTCGGCTCGCCGTCGTGTTCAACTTTACCCTCGACCGGCTCGAGTCTTCGTTCACCGCGCTCGATCGTTTCGTGGCCGACGCTTCGCACGAGCTGCGCACGCCCCTGACCACGTTGCGCAGCGTCGGCGAGGTCGGTCTGCGGCGCGTTCGCACCGCCGAGGAATACGCCGAAATCATCGGCAGCATGCTGGAAGAAGCGCAACGCCTCCAA
>JANPIT010000474.1:0-4568 GCA_031425115.1 Opitutaceae bacterium
TGATCCCCGGCGCCGGAGTAGGCGCTGCCGGGTCGAATAATTGCGGGGTCCATCGGGCGGTTGAAGAACACGATCTTGCCCGCGATTTTTGCCTCGCCGAGCGCGACGACCTCATTGAGCGATTTCACTTCGATGACCTCGGCCAACACGCCGCCCGCAGGGCTAGGCACGGATCCGCCGAGGGCGAGGGCGGCGAGCGGCTCGGTGCTGCCGGCATGAATCATCATGACGGATTCTTGAGCGCCCCGCTCCCAGTGCGGCACCTTCACCTCCTGTTTGTGCACGCGATCGAGTTTAAGGTCGTTGAGCGTTTGCTCGGCCCACGTGATGGCGCCGGCGAGGTTCTGCGAGCCCGAGAGACGGCCGGGGAAACGGGTGACGAGCGCGCGCAGATTCTCGAACGCCTGGCCGCGGGCGAGCGCCTCGCTGTAAAACTGGCGGAGAGTCTTCTCTGCTTCAGTTGCGGGCTCGGCGGCGGCAGCGGAGACGGTCGACTGCGCGACGGTCGAGGTGGTGAGCGCGGGCGTGAGCACGAGGGTGAGAAGCAGGAAGGAAGAGCGCACGGCGCGTAGCTTTTGGAGACTGCGGTTTTGAAGCAAGCGGACGCTGACATCACCTCCGCGCTCCGATGCCCGCTACAGTTTGTCGCGGGCCAAGAGTAGGTGGGAACCCGAGCGAGGGCCGTTTGAGTTCTGGTCCGCCCGACCGGCTGTTTGCGACGGATGAGGAGGGCGAGCAGGTGCACACGATGCGTCTCTGCCATGCGCCGTATCGCCTGCGCCCGGCGCGGGTGACGGCGTGGGGCGATGCCCGGTTTGCGCTGGCGGGCGTCGAACCGCCGGGCCGCGAGCCGGAACATAGGTGCGCGGCGCAGCCGGTCGACGTGGAGGTGTTCCTGCCGGAGAAGATGGAGTGAGTGGGTGAGACGCGGAGATTGATTGAGCAGGAAGCCAGGGAACCAGGAACGGACAGAGACAGGGAAGAATTCAGAAGCCAGAAAGCCATGACTTCTCGGTCTCAGACTTCGTGATCGATTCGTGGCTTCCTGGTTTCTGAATTAGGAAAGCTCTGAACAAACCAAATGTGGAAATAAGGAGCTCGGGCAACGGACTTGTTCGCGCGAAACACAAACGTTCCGGTGCTTTTTCCCGGGCTCCTGACTTCCTGCTTCAAATCCGCGACACGCGCGGATCAGAACCACTTTTTCCGTTTGAGATACCACACCATGAGGAGCGTCCCGACGAACGTGGCCGTGATCACCATCGGGTATCCGTTACGCCCGCTCTTGATCTCGGGCATATCCTCGAAGTTCATGCCATACCACGTGCCGACCACCATGACGGGAATCGTGACGGCGGTGATAGCGGTGAGGAATTTGATGCCCTGGTTGGCTTCGAACGCGGCCTTGTTGAGATAAATATCGAACGCCATCAACAGGCGCTCGTGGTAAGCCACGGTCGTTTCCTCCAGTCGGGCGAGGTTGTCGCGCAGATCGCGGAAATAGGGCAGCAGCTTCGGTCGAATCAATTTGCTGTCGCCGCGAGCGAGTCGGTCGATGACGTCGCGCTGCGGACGCACGATGGTGCGGAGACGCGTGAAGTCGTTGCGCACGTGAAGCAGTTCGCTGACGAGTTTCTTCTGGCCCGATTCGTTCGCGAGCACGTGCTCTTCCAGTTCCTCCAACTCGGCCCGGAGCTCCTCGATCACAGGGGAGTAATTATCAACCAGGAGATCGATGAGCGTGTGGGCGATGCGGTCAGGGCCGCGGGGGCCGACGCCTGCGCTCTTGGTGAAGCGATCCATCAGCGTGGAAACCGAGCGAAGCGGCGCGGTGTGAAACGTGACGAGGTAGTCCCGGCCGAGGAAGAAATCGAGTTCGGTGGTGTTGAACTTCTCGGTGCGCGTGAAATCGACGGCGTGGGTGACGATGAACAGGTAGTCCTCGTAATCCTCCACTTTCGGCAGGGAGTTGGGCGCCACGCAGTCCTCGACCGCGAGCGGGTGAAACTGAAACACGCCTTCGAGAATCGCTTTGATTTCCTCGGGCGTGGGGTTGTCGAGATTGACCCAGGTGAGGAGGCCTTTGTCCGCCCGGACAAGCCGCAACGCCTCAACCTCGAGGTCCTGGCCAACCAATTTGCCGTCGCTGAAGATGAACGAGCGGATCATCTAATTTTGGAATGCGGATTTTGGAGTGCGGATTGTCAGCCTGAGCGAGCGACATTCGGGACGGCAGGGGACTGCTTAGCAAACCAAGAGGAGGAGTTTTGCGTCGGCGCGTTGGAGGGCACCAACCGTCGGGTGCCGCCACTTCAATCTGCAATCCGCGATCCGCAACCGTCACAGTCCCAATTTGGCTTCGGCGGCGGCGATGGCGGCGATGAACGCTTCCGGGGTGGGGGCGGACAGGAAGGTCGCGCGGTCGGCCGGGTCTTTGAGAATTTTGCAGAGCGCGCTGACCACCGCGAGGTAATCACCGGGCTTGGTCTTGGGCGTGCCGAGCACGAAGAAGAGCCGCACGATCTCGCCGTTGGCGTCGAAGGGAATGCCGTTGTCCGCGCGACCGACGGCGAGGACGATTTTTTTCACGTGCTCGGTGCGCGCATGCGGCAGCGCGACGGCGTTGCCGAGACAGGTGGTGTCGAGCCGGTCGCGGGCCAGCAGCTCGTCGTAGAAGCCGGCGAAATTTCCGACGTCGGGATGACCGTCCAGCTGCTTCGCGATTTCGTTGAGCGCGGCGGTGCGCCGGGTGCTCTGCACGTGAAGCGCGATGCGCGAAGGATCGAGGAGAGAAGTGATGCGTCCAGCCATGCGAGCGAGTGGCTTTCAGAGAGCGCGGGGTCGCAAATGTTGGCAAGGGCGGAAATGATTTTGCGTCACTTCACAAATGCGGCACGTCGCGTGGTGGAGAACGCGCGGCGTAAAAGGCGTTGCCCGCGGTCGAGCGGGGCGCAGCGTAACCGCCATGAAACGTGGTGTGATCGGAATGGTGTGGGGTGTGATAGGCGTGACAGGCGGCTTCGCTGGAGCGGCGCTGGCGGCGGACGAGAATTTTTCGAAGGCGATTCCCGCGGCGGAATTTTCCGCGGCCGGGCTGGGGAAACTTTCGCCCGCTGAGTTGGCGCGACTCGATGGCTTGGTGCGCGATTTTAAGAATCGCCCGGAGGGCGCGGCCCGACGCGAGGCGGTCGTAGCGGCGCCGCGGGTGGCGGTGGTCGAGGCTGTTCCCCCGCGCGTGGCGCCGGCCAAAGTGAAGCTGGCGCCGGGCACACAGGTCGAGTTTTCCACGGTCGAGAGCCGGATCGTGGGTGAGTTTCGCGGATGGGAGGGGCGCACGCTTTTCACGTTGGAGAATGGTCAGCGCTGGCAGGTGGCGGGGGGCGATATCTATGCCTCTCCCGTGATAATGAATCCCGCGGTGAAGATCGCCCCGGGGATGTTGGGGTCGTTTTGGATGACCGTGGAAGGCGTGCGCGCACGCGTGAAGGTCACGCCGGTCGGAAGCGGGAAATAAAAAGGCGCGTCGGAAGCGACGCGCCTTGTGGGCTGACTGCGGGGCGGAAAGCCGCCCCAGTGCGATGCGGCGTTAGGCGGTCGGCGCGGGACCGCTTTCCGGAACTTCCGGATTGGCGGCCGCCTGTTGCTCGTCGGTCTCGACGATCAATGCGATGCTGAGGAGCTTGTCACCCGGCTCGAGTGTTACGAGTCGCACGCCTTTGGCACCGCGGCCGGTTTCGCGGATGTCGCGCACAGGACACCGGATGCTCTGGCCCTTCGCGGTGAGCAGCATGACCTCGTCGGTGTCGTGCACGCTGAGGGCGCCGGCGAGCCGGATGGAGCCATCTTCCGGAAGATCGATCGCCCAGACGCCGCTGCCGCCGCGGTTGATCAGGCGATAATCCTCGAAACGGGTGCGGACGCCGAGACCGGCTTCGCTTGCGACGAGGAATTTGGCTTCGTGATCGACGACCTCGATCGCCTGCAGGTAATCGCTGGCCAGCTTGAAGCGCATGCCGGTGACACCACCGGTGGCACGGCCGGTCGCGCGGAAGATATCTTCGCCCGACTCGGGATCGCGCTCGCGGAAACGCACGGCGAGACCCTGGTTGGAAACGAGGATGAGCTCGTCAGCGCCGGTGGTGAGGACGGTGCCGATGACAGAATCCTTCTCGGCGAGATTGATGCCGATGAGGCCGCCCTCGCGGGTGCAGTTGGCATAATCGGCGAGCGAACTCTTTTTGATGACGCCGCTCTTCGTCGCCATGACGAGATACTGGTCAGCCGCGAAATCTTTCACGCACAGCATCGCGGCGATCTTTTCGCCGTCGGCGAGGCGGAGGAAGGACGACACGGATTTGCCCTTCGAGGCACGAGTGCCCTCGGGCACATCATAGACCTTTTTCGCATGGCACTGGCCGATGCTCGTAAGGAAAAGGATGTAATCGTGCGTGCTCGCGGTGAAGAGATGCTCCACGAAATCTTCTTCGTAGGTCTCCGCGCCGATGACGCCCTTGCCGCCGCGTTTCTGCGAGCGGTAATCGGCGACCGGGGTGCGTTTGATGAAGCCG
>JANPIT010000475.1:0-11862 GCA_031425115.1 Opitutaceae bacterium
GTCAGACGGAGGATCCCGGCCGGTCGCTTACGATGCTCCCCGTGCTCGTGAAGCAGACCACGGATCCTGTCGAAATGGGGGGCGCAGCGCTTGGTGACTAGAAATTAAGCTGAGTCGGGTAAAGTGTCGCGCGTTCGGAGGCGGATTGGAGCTCGCGCCACTTCACGATGCCAAACGGATTCCCGGTGGTGAGTCTTCCCAGCGCTTCGTCGTAGTGGTGATACGCCGCGGACAAAGATCATCTTTCCGGCGGTCGAGCTGGCGCTGCCGGGCATGCGGAAGAAACACTGGGCAGTGGGCCCCGTGGTGGCGCTGTCGTAAGGGTAGGTCACCAGGTTGCCGTGACCGGTATAATTATTGGGCACCGTCAGCGTAATGGACGTGGCGCTATTCCAGGTGATGTTGTTCGCCATGCGCGCGTCGCTGCATTGACCGGGCGAATGGTTCAAGGGTAGGACGGGACCGCTGGGCCACTGGCATTGAGTTAAGCCGAAAAATGCAGGTCTTGAACCACTGATGGATTTCCCCAATGGGTGAAATCTTGGAGTGAGCTACGGCTAATCGCCTCCGCATAGGATAAGGGTCTGCCAATGGCAGACGTGGTCGCATTGAGGTCGGGCGCTACCTCGGAAAAGTCCAAATCTCGCGGTTCGGCGCGGGCGCGAGCAGCCGTCAATAAGCTAATTGCGCCTTATATAAATCGCGTTCCGTCGAGGTCTGCAGCTCACGCCAGACCGTGAGCGTCCAAGGCTTGGCGGCGGGGATTCGGCCGAGCGCCTCATCATAGTGGAAGTCCATGTGGCCATTGGATCTCACGCTCGCGCCGACGAACGAGCCATAGAACGCACCGCTGCTGCCGCCACCGTTACCTGTGATTGCAGAATTAGGCGCAAAAATGCAGGCTCTGATGTTGTCATTTCCGTTGAGCGTGGTGCCCGCCGAGGTGGTCGAGTAAAGCTGCAGTGCGCCGGCCCAGGAACTATTAACGAAAGTGCCGCTAAGGGCGCCATCAGTATATACAATCAGGGTGCTGGTGCTGGGAATGTTGACGGTGCCGGAAACATTCGTGGTTCCGCTGCCGACAATCGTAACGTTTCTTCCCGCGGTGATGCTCGTGCCGAACGACGCGCCCACGGCAAAATAGTAGTAGCGTCCATCGGCGGTGTTGGCGACATCCAAGACGCGGGGAAGCGTGGCTGGCACGGAGCCGCCGAGATTGTAGTAGTTGTCGAGGTTGGCCGCGGCGGGGTAGGTCGGCATCGTGAAGGGGTAGTTAAAGTTATTGGTGGTCGCTCCACTGACGCTACCGCTGCCCCCATAGGTGACTGTCGGGCCTAGTGCCAGGTTGCCGTTTACGACTCCGCCAGAACCCAAGCTAACCGTCCCGGTAAGGCTGGCGACCGTGGTGTTCGCCCGCGCACCGGCGCTGGAATACGCGGTCCAGGGGCCGGTGGCGCTATTCGTGGGATTGGAGTTCCAGCTATCGGCCATGGGGTGGCCGTTCCAATCGATGCCGTTTCTCGCCACCACGCCGTTCACCCAAGGGCCGTTGAACCTCATCCTGACCTGAATGGTCCTGACGACGGGAGGGCCGCCGTCGCCGGGCGTGACGGTTGCCTGAGCGACAACGAGTGGAGTCGTATAAACCCCGTCGTAGCCGGCGACGTAGATCTTGACAGTGGCCGACGCATTTTGGCCGAGGGGGAAATCGGAAGCTGGCAGGGTGCGAGTAACCGAAGTGTTGGTCGCGGTTGCGCGCGCGCCCGTGCCGCTGCCGCCGCTGAAGGCCACCGTGGGCGCGGAGGTATAACCTGAACCGCCGTTGGTGATCTTAACATCGGTCACGACGCCACTCGTGACGATCGCGGTCGCGGTGGCTCCGGATCCGCCGCCGCCGGAAAATGTCACCGTTGGCGTCGACGTATAACCGGAACCCCCGCTGATCATCGTGACACCCGCGGCCTTTGTAGTTACGGGCGTGTTCCAAGCGCTCCATGCAGTGGTAGAGCCGCGACCCATCTGATTGAAGCTCCAGACCGCCTGTTCCAGCCCGGCTTCAACGAGATTGGCTGCAGTCGTGGCAAACATGGTGCGCTGGGCCAGTTTTAGCGAGTTTGTGCAGAGTTTGATATAGCTGACGAGCGAAACTCCTATGATGGACGCCAATAGCAACGCGACGATAAGGACGCTCCCTCGGCTCGGCGTCATCCGGTGGCGAACCGCTCCGCGGGGTGAGGACGATGTCTTCATAGGGAGATATTTCGAATCGTGAACGAGGCCGAGGCCACGTTCTCGTTTGTCGCGACGGTGCCCGAGGCTGCGCCCTGCACATTGAGCGATACCTGGATGTGTTTGCACGTGCTGTCGCTCGTTGTCGTGATCGGAATCAGCGTTCCGACCTGGTCGTGCCGGGCAAATGACAGGGTGGTCACCTTGAGATTGAGCGCGGCGCTACCTGCTCGGCCGACGAGGATACGCTGACCCGTCGGGGGCGTGCCGCTGCCGGGCGCGACGTAGACCTGGCCGGAGGTGGTGCCGTCACCCGGCACGAGGTAAAATAGTTTATTGGTGCTATCGTAGGCGTAGGTGACCTTGTTGCTGGTGGTCGTGTATTTGTTGGGGACGGTGAGGGTGACCGACGTGCGCGTGGTGGTGACGCCCACGGCCTTGGTGGAATCGGTGGTGGAAATGTTGCTGGCCATGCGGGCGTCGAGCCCAAGTTGCTCGAACGCCACCCGCGTCTGAACCTCCATTTGAGCATAGTTTTGAGCTCTCATCCCACTGCGCATCAACATCAGATAGGTGGTCATCACGCCACCGAGGACCATCGACCCGAGCGTGGCTCCGATCATTACTTCCACGAGCGTGAATCCTCGCCGATATATCTTCGGGCGCGGGAGGTTAGCTCGAGAAATAATCATACAGGCCGCCTTGTCCATAGTAGGTGGTATAACTCTGCGATAACGTGCGGCCGTCCATCGTCCGCCAGGTTACCGTCAGTTTGATTTTAACCATGCCAGCATTTACGCCGGAGTGCACGACGGTGGCCGTGCGGGTCATGCCGGTAAAGCGAGCGCCGATACTGGTGCTGGTAAAGCTGGTGGGGATAGGGACGTCCGTGGCCGTGGTGGAGTAGGCGCCGACCGTGGTCCAGTTGAGCAGGCGCATTTTCTCCAGCTCATTCTGCATGATTTGAGACGCATAGGTGATGCTGCGTGCCGTATCCAAGGCGAGAAACGCGCGCTGCATCACCGTGATCGCGGTGGCGATCGCAAAGGCCATGACGGCCGCCGCGATGCCAACCTCGAAGATAGTGAAGCCGCCACGTGCGCCGCGACGTCGTATTCGGGGAGAAGTCATTGGTTCGCGTGCGAGGTTTGGGTTCATCTCCTTATCGGCCGGTTCGAGGCTCAAGGGCGCAGCAAGTCCGCCCCCTACAGACTGCAGCCGGCGCCCTTCGTATTGGTCGGTTGTGTTCAACGGCATCGTGACATTTTACCAGCTGGCAAACATCGTGGTGCGAGTGGTCTGGTCGGTGATCTCCAGCCACTTCACGATGCCGAACGGATTGCTTCCGCCGAAGTTGCCGAGCGCTTCGTCGTAATGAAATTTGGCGGTGCCGACGACCGTGATGTTATTCCCGACGATTGAGCCCATGACGTGGGGATTGCCGTGAATCTTTATGTTGGCCGTCGGAGCGTAGATGACACCGGTGAATTCCGCCCCGCCGCCGACATCGATGTCTTGGAACGTGGGGTTGGTGCCGTAAATTTGCAGCGTGCTTGCCTGGCTGCTGGGGTTCACGACGCCGCCGCCAGTCAGCTTGATATTGCCGGCGGTATAGATCGTAAGCGTCGCGCCAGTATCGAGCGTGAGCGTGTCGCCGCCGCCGTTCATCTTGATGACATCACCTCCACCGGTCAGAATAAGGGTGATATTCCCCTTCACGGTAAAGCTGCTGGTGATCATTCCACTGTAGCGGTAGGTCGCGGTCACGCCGACGCCACCCAGCGTCGCACCGACGCCGCCGATATCGATGGCGGACGTGGGGTTCGTGACTTCGTCGAAATTGGCGGTGAAATCCGTGGCGACGCGCGTGGTATCGACCGTCCCGCCGGTGGCGAAGAAATCGCCAGTGATTTTGCCCTGGCTGCCGACGCTGATACCGCTGGAGCTACTGCCGCCGACGGACGCGAAGCCAAAGATATCCGCGTTATTGATCGCGACGGAGCCCACGGCAACCGAGGTGCTGCCGACACTGCCGCTGGGGTGCTTGACGGCGGCGCTGTATTTGACCGGTGTGCCGCGCGGCGTGCCGTCGTCGTTAAATTGCGAGTTCCAGCTATCGACCTCACACGTATTACCGTTGAAGGTGATTTGGTTTTTCGCGACGAGTCCCATCGCGAAACGCGACCGCCGGCGCAGGTCAACGGCGACGACCTTGGTGAGGGTGCGCCCTTCGGTGGGCAGGGTGACCGTGGCTTCGGAAAAAATCCTCGGTCGCTCGTTGGCGATCGGATTGTAATCACGGACGAGTATGCGCACTTGGACCGAGGCGCCGCCGCTGAGCGTGAAATCCGTGTAGGGCCGCTTCGCGATGTTGCCGGTGCGGGTCCAGCCGTCCCACGCGGTATTGACCGCGACGCCGGCCGTCACCTGGTTGAAACACCACAGGGCCTCTTCCACGCCGGTCTCCGCTAGGTTCAGCGCAGACGTATTATAGAAACTGCGATTCGCGAGCTTGAGCGAGGTCTTGCTCAGCGAAAGATAACTGCCGAGGGAGATGCCGATTACGGCACACAGAATGAGTGAGACAATGAGGATCGAGCCCTTTTCGGAGGCACGCGGGAGGGACTGGCGAGGGCGGGAGAGTGAATGGAGCATGGCCGGAGCGGGTTAGGTGGTGACGGCTTTGTTGCGCAGGACGACGCGGGCCGAGAGCACGGCATTGGTGGCGGCGACGGTGGTGGCGCCCGTTCGCACCGAGCGGAGGGTGATTTGAATCTGTTTTGTCTCGAGGTCGTTGTTAGCGGTATAGTCCACGCCGTTGATCACCTTGTAGCGGCGGAAGGCAAAATCGGTGACGTTGCGCACGAGCACGAGTCGCTGCGCCGTGCTCGAGGCCGGGCCGGCCAAGCGGTAAAAACACAGGGACGTGCTGCCCGACGTAGAGGTATCGTAGGCGTAGGTGACCAATTGGGACGTGCTGCCGGTGACGACGCGCAGCGTGATCGAGTTGGCGCTATTCCAGGTGATGTTGTTCGCCATGCGCGCGTCGCTGCTGAAAGTCTCCAGCGCGCGGCGTGCCTCGGCTTCCATCACGCTGTAGTTGGCAGCATTATAGCCACTGCGCCCCATCATTAGGAACGCGGTCAACACGCCCGCGAGCACGACGACCGAGATCGAACTTCCGATCATGACCTCAACGAGGGTGAAGCCGCGCGCAGCTGAGCGGCGTGTGCGAATGGGATCAATGCGCAACATAGAAATAGTCACTCAAGCCGTTCTTGGCATAGCGGGTTTGGAAATTCACCGAGTGCGCGCGACCATCGACCCCGCTCCAGCTCACGTTCAGGGTGATGCGTTTCATGTCGGCCTGGGTGCTGATGGTTTCCACGAGCCGAGTGCAGGTGAAGCGGTTGGCGATGGCGGTAAGCCGCGCGTCCAGCGTCGTCGAAGTCCCAGAGGTGATCGTGGTTGCCGGATCGATGACGGTCGGCGTGGTCGCAGACGCCTGAGCATTCTGGAGAACGACGATCTGCGCCCAGTTCTGCAGGCGCAGAATCTCCATCTCGCTTTGCATGATCTGGCCAGCGAGCGTCATGTTGCGCGCGGTGTCGACCTGCCGCATGCCATACTGCAACGCGGTGATCGAGGTGACGATACCCAGCGCCAGCACGAAGGTGGACAGCGCTACTTCGAGAATAGTGAAACCGCGCTGGGTGCGCAGGGTCCGGTCTCGGTTTTGGCCGGGCGATGCAGGTCGAGGCGAAAGGTGACGCATGGGACGCCACCATAGTATTCGAATCGAAGGCCTTGCGTTAGAGGCGGACGGGCACGGATTTCAGGCCTATTCCAAATAGGCCCGATCGGAAGCGGCGCGACCCCCTCGGCCTTACCAGCCTTGGAAAAGTGGCTCGAACCGCGCTCGTTCGGCGGCAGTGGTGAGTTCGCGCCACTTGGATATGGCAAAGGGCTGGCTGCTGTCGCGTTCGGTCAGCGACTCGTCGTAGTGAAACGCGGCGTTGCCTGCCAGTTTGATGCGGTAGGCGACGATGGAGCCCATGACATCGCCGTTACCCTTGATCTCGACGTCGCCGTTGGGCGCGTAGACGACGGCGCAGAGGGAGCCGTTGCCGACGATTTCCATTTGCTGGCCGCCGGGGCTAGCGCTGACGCCGTAGATTTGGCACGAGATGGGTTGAACGTTGCTGTTGGTCAGACCTTTGCCGGCAATTTTGAGGTTCGCCTCCGTGTAGAGCGTCAGGGTGGAGCCGGCCGGCACGATGATCTGAGCGGTGCCCGCGACTTCGATTGCGTTGGTCCCGGTGCCGGCGGTGAAGACAATCGTGACATCGCCCAAAATGGTCAGGGTATCGCTGCCTTTGAGCGCGATGTTGGGGATGCGCCATTTGGTCTTCAGCCCGATGACGCCGAGGGTGGCGCCGACCGTCGTGAGGATCGTGCCGTCGACCGGCGCGACGAGAACATCGAAGTTGGCGTTGAAGTCGGTGGAGATTTTCCGGGGGTCCACTTTCACGTCGGCGGGCGTATCCGCGCCGCGGATAGATCCACTGGCCCCGACTTCGGGCTGGCCGCCTCCGGTGGCGACGTTGCCCCAGATATTCGCTTGGTTGACGAGGACAGCGCTGTTGAGGACCGCGGCACTGGCGACGGTGCCGCGATCATTCCGAGTGGCGGCCGAGTAGGGCACGGCGGCGGTGGCGGGGTTGGCATCGGGATCGGAGTTCCAGCTGTCGACCGAGGCGACGGCCCCCGCGAAGGACACGACATCCTTCGCGACGAGGCCGTTGGCAAACAACGAGCGGCGGCGCAGCGTGACCTCGACCATTTTCGTCACGGGAGCCTCGCCCGGTCGGCCCGTCGAAGACTGGGCGACGATCCTGGGCCGCGCGTTGGCGCCGGGCGTATGATTGTCGACGTAGACTTTTACCCAGCTGGTCGAGTTGGCGCCGAGATCCATGTCGGTGAATTTTTGCCAGGCGGCGGAGCCCTGGGTGGTCCACTTGCGCCAGGCTTCGGTGTCGCCGCGCTGCGTCCGGTTGAATGACCATACGGCCTCCTCCGCGCCGGCCTCCGCGAGATTGAGCGCCGCGTAGCCGTTGAAGGTGCGTTTCGCGAGCCGCGACGAAGAGAGGTTGAGGTTAAGGTAACTGGCCAACCCGACGGCAATCAGCGCCGCGAACAATAACGCCACGATGAGGACCGCGCCCCGCTGCCGGGCCGCAAAGTGACCGCGACGGGACCCGAGATGGAGAGATGCACCGCAGTAGAGCTGGGAAGCGGGAGATCGCATCAGTTGCTCACGCGTTTATTCCGCAGGATATAGCGGGCCGACAGGGCTGATTGAGTGGCGGCGACGGTCGTGGTCCCGGTGCGCCCGGCGCGCAGTGTCACTTGAATCTGTTTGGTCTCGAGATCGGTCCGCGCGACGTTCGTGGTGCCTGCGGCTTGCTCGAGCTTGAACCGCTCGAATGCGAAGTCGGAGGCGACATTGCGCATCAGCACCCGACGCGGCGCCGTCGAGTTGGCGGGGCCAAGCACGCGGTAGAAGCAGCCTGCGGTCGCGCTCGTCCGATCTGGGTCGTAGGCAAAGGTCACGGGTATCACCGCACTCGTGGCCGTGGTGACCATGAGAGTGATACTTTGGCTGCTATGCCATTGGATGTCCGACGATTTCCGGGCGTCCTCGCCGAAGATCTCGAGCGCGCGCCGGGTTTGCGCCTCGAGTTCGCTGTAGTTGCTCGCCAAATACCCGCTCCGGCCGATCATAAGGAAAGCGCTCAACACGCCCGCGAGCACAAACGTCCCGATGGTCGCGGATACCATCACTTCGACCAGGGTGAAGGCGGGACCGGCGCGACGCGCACGTGAGCCTTTAGTGTGCGGTATAGAAATAATCATACAGCCCACTCTTTCCGTAACGTGTGATGTAGCTCACCGTGTGTGGCCGCCCGTCGTAACCGCTCCACGCGGCGACGAGTGTCACCTCCTTCATCTCAGCCTTCAGATCCCGTATCGTGCGCGTGCAGCGAAAAGTCGCGGACGTTCCAGCCACGGTGCCTACGGTAACCGATGTCTCGCCGGAATCCTGCAGCGTTTGCAGTTGTGCCCAATTTTTGAGCCGTAGTCGCTCCACCTCGGATTGCATCACCTGCGAGGCAAACGTCGTGTGCCTCGCGGTATCAAGCGCTTGAAATCCCCGCTGCAGCGTCGTGATGGCGGTTGTGATAGACAGGACGAGGACGGTCGACGCGATCATGACCTCCACGAGCGTGAAGCCCGCTGCGAAGCGGCCCGGGGGGCGGATGCTGGAGAGGCGTCGGAGAATCACGGCACGGAAAGCGGGCGACAGCGGCGATGCGGTTAGGGGCGAATGGGAGGCGCGATTAGGACCAATCGACCCTACTGTTTGTGAGGGTTGGCTTGCTGCACATAAATCGCGGCGGCTTGGGCGCGGCGCTTCACCTGCAACTTCTCAAACACGTTCACGAGGTAGTTCTTCACGGTGTTCTCGCTCAAGGTGAGTTGCTCCCCGACCTGTTTATTGGTCAGGCCCTCTGCCACGAGAGCGAGCACGCGGCGCTCTTGACTGGAGAGGATGGAGAGGTCCGCCCCTTGATCGCCGCCACCCCCGCGCAGCAGGCGAAGCACGCGCGTCGTCGCATCGGGATCGAGGATGGAGCGGCCGGCGGCCACATCTTGCACGGCCTGCACCAGCCCAGCGGGATCGATCTCTTTCATCAAGTAACCCTGTGCGCCGGCGGTCACGGCCTCGTAAACGAAGTTGTCGTTTGAATACGAGGTGAGCACCACGATGCGAGTCTCGGGCAGGCGTTGCAGGATCTGGCGGCACGCATCGAACCCGGAACCGTCGGGCAACCGGATGTCGAGGAGCACCACATCGGGTTTGAGTTGCAGGCACGTCGTGACAGCACCCGCGACCGTGCCCGCTTCGCCGACGACATGCATCGCGCGGTCGGTCTGAGCAGTGAGGACGGTTTTGATGCCGCGGCGGACGAGTTCACTATCGTCGACCAGCAAAACGCGGATAGGGGCGGTCATGATTTCGTTCATATGAAAAGGAGGGAGAAAATAAGGCGAACCCGCGTGCCGCGACCGGGTTCGGATTTCACGTCGAGTTCGGCGCCCAGTTCGCGGGCACGGTCCGCGAAGTTGGCGAGGCCTTTGCCTTGGGAAACGCCGGCCGCGGGATCGAAGCCGATACCGTCGTCGACCACCTCGAACTGAACAAATTCGCCTTCCGGGCGGAGAGCGACGTGCAGGTGATTCGCGCGGCCGTGACGCAGCGCATTGCTGACCGCTTCACGGGTGATTTGCAGCGCATGCACGCGTTGCGCGAGGGTGAGTCGACTCGCGAGCGACTCGTCGATATCCGTGGTCGAGCGGAAGGGCCGCAGCCCCCGCATCACCTCGAGCATCGCGCCCACCGCTTGGGCAAAGGTCTGCAATTTCAACGCTTCCGGTTCGAGCCCGATGATGAAATTGCGCACATCGTGAATCGTTTCGTTGAGTGCGCCCCGCGTCTGTTCGAGGCGCGTGGCGGCCTCCGCCTGATCGGGCTGCAGGAGTGTGCGAATTCCCGCGAGGCCCATGCCCGCGGCGTAGAGCGATTGGATCACGCCGTCGTGGAGGTCGCGGCCCAGCCGGGCGCGCTCTTCCAGATTGCGCCGCACGGCAGCCTCGCTGCGCGCAAACGCCTCCTGGGCACGCGTGCGCTCCTCGATCTCGCGCTCCAGCGCGGCGCGTTGGGCCAACGATCCGACGATGAGATCTGCCACCCGACCCAGCTCGGTGCGTTGCGCAGCGAGAGGGGAAACGCGGCTGGCGTCACCCGTCGCCAGGCTCTCGCTCACGAGGGCCAGCGGGCGCACCACCCATTGCTGCAGCGCGAGGGCCATCGCGACGATGACGCACAGCCCGAACGCGATGAAGACCTGCGCCTGCCACCAGGCTGCCCTGACGCTCGCTTCGATCTCGGGCGCTCGCGCTTCGATGCGCAGCTGACGGAGCGGATGGCCGCGCCAGTCGTGCAGCGGCCGCAACAACACCATCTCCCCGGGCCCTGCGCTGGCAGATTGGACGTTCTCGTGCACGCCGCGGAGGGACACACGCGCCTCGGCTAGATTTTCCAACGTGCGCAATTGCGTGGCATCCCAGCGTCGGGCCGCCATCAGCCACTCGGCGCCGCCGGGCCGCGCTGGCTGCAGCCGGCGCACGCTGACCTCCATGAGTCCTTCGGGCGGTTCGACGAAAAAGCGGGGACTCGGGGTCTCGGCCACCAGCGCAACGAAGTCGCGCGGGTCCAGTGGCGGCAAGGCGGTGGCATCCGCCGGTGCAGCGGTCGCCTGCAGGACGGAAGAGCCGTCGCCCTTGAGTATCCATAAAGCAGTGACGCCAGCGGCGGCCAGGCTGGTGGCCAGCTTGCCGCGGGCGGCCGGGGCGGTGGCAGGCGAGAACAACGCGTCGAGTTCCTCAGCTTGCGCCGTGTCCGCGGCGAATTGCGGCAACGCCCGGCCGGTGACGTCGATCCAGTGATTCAACAAGAGAGCCCGTGACTGCCGCTCTGCGGCCAGCATGCGCTGGATTTCTGCGCGCTCCAAGCCCCGCAGCACCATCAAAGCCAACAAGAATCCTCCCAGCAACAAACTCAGCAAGAGCGCGAAGCGGAGTTTGATAGTCATCGATTTCGAGTGCGGGAATACGGCAGGGAAGCGGGCGCGCCAAGCGAAAGGGGTGTTCGTCTGCGAAAACCCGCTGCTTTTACTAGGCAAGAGTGGGCCTGTCGCTAGGGCCACTTGGCCCTCGGATTTGCTCCCCTCGTGGATCGCGAAAAGCTTGGTGCGCCGTGGCGGTTCGCGCGCTGAGGGGGCGCCGCCCGCTTGGCATGGGATGCGTGGAAAGCGAGTTTCTCACCATTGGGCGGTCCGACAAAACCCTTGACTCAACGGCGTGCGTTTGGGTTTTTACCTAGCTCAAATCTTTCGACGACCATGGCCAACACCAAATCCGCTATCAAAGCCGCACGTAAATCCGTGCGCCTGACCGAACGCAACCGCGGGGTGAAGACCCGGCTCAAGACGCTCCGCAAGCAGCTCGATGCCTTGCTCGCAAAGAAGGATGCCGCGGCCAAGACCACGGCGGCCGACTACTCTTCGGCCATGGACAAGGCAGTGAAGTCCGGCGTCGTGCACAAGAACGCCGCCTCGCGGGCCAAGGCCCACGCGGCAAAAGCGTTTACCAAGTAAGCCTCTCCCGCGGTTCGACCCGCAACGAACCTTTAACCCCGCCCGCCTCTGGCGCGCGGGGTTTATTTTTGCGTCAGGCCGGTTGGGGGAAAACGACGCGCACTCGCAGGCCCCGGCCGGGCTGCGACTCTAGTTGAAAAGTGCCGCCCAGTTCCTGCGCGCGCGCGGCCAGATTGGCGAGACCGTGGCCGCGCTCACCGGGCACGAGCGGATCAAGGCCCGCCCCATCATCGGTAATTTGGAGGACGGCGCCTTCTGCTTCGACCCGCAGGCTGATTTGCAATTCCCGGGCCTCACTGTGACGCACGCAGTTGCTGATCGCCTCTCGCACGATTTGCAGGAGGTGCAGTCG
>JANPIT010000476.1:0-2061 GCA_031425115.1 Opitutaceae bacterium
GCGCAGCGCATACACGCGGCCCGCGAGCATCAGCGCATGCTCTTCGTTGGGATTAAAGCCCGGGCGCGTGCGGTCGTTTTGGACGTAGAGCGAGCCCTGAATCTGGTCGGGCGCGAGATCGCCACTGCCGGCATTGGAGGCGAGGACGATCGTGGAAGGCGAGGCAGGATAGGAGACCGTGTATCGACCGATCTTGGACGGGGCGTAGAACGATTGGAACGTGGGGCTGGGCGCCTCGATGCGCTTGAACCACCAGACCTTCAGGACGTCGTTGCCGGGAACGGCGTTGACCGGGATAATGGCGCCTTGATTGGCGGCGACGGCGCCTTGGGTGAAGGGGTTGATATAGGCCTCGGGCAAATAGCCTGTGCCACTGGAAATATAGCCGCCGCGCTCATAGCCGGCGGGCGGCTCAATGCGCTCACCGACGGAAGCGGCGCCGCTAAGAAAGGCAGCGCCATCGTTTTCCTCGAAACCGGCGCGGCCATCCGCCTGCGTGTAAAGGCGCACATACCACACTTCGCTGCCGTTACTGAATTTGAGCAGGGAGCGATTGAGCGAATCGGCGGCGAAAGAAACCACGAGCCGCTGGCTCGTGACGTCGAGCGAGGCCTGGGTTTGCGCCGGGTCGTCCTGATAGATCACCTGCGGAATCTGGCCGGACGGAAACTGAAGGCCGGTAGGGATGGAGCTGCCGCTGGTTGCCACCGTGTAGTGCGCAAAAGCAGCGAGATTCGAAGGCCAGACTTGGACGTAGCTATTCCGGTGCTGGGGCCAGTGGATATTCAGATTTGGCTTGCCGGCGCCGAGGAAGTGGATCGCGGCGTCGGACTGCTCGAGCCAGTAAAACACGACGCGGTCAGGCGTGTCGTTCTCCCGCTCCGCATAATACACGGTGCGGCCGTCGGCGCGCGCGGTGCTGCCGTAATACGCCTGGGCATCGGGGCTGGCGTTGAGCACCGGCGCAGCCAGCCACTCGCTACTCGCATCGAGCGGGAGCAAACGGTTCAGGCTATCGCGGGGCGTGATCTGATCGCCCAGATTCACGACGACATTGATCGAAGGTGCACTGCGGGCGACCTCGACAATATCGGCGCCCAGAAACTCCTGCGCGTTGGTGCCCGTCTTCAAAGCGCCCAAATATTCGACGAAGATGCGGCCCTCGAAATTGTAGGCGTGAATCTGGGTGATGCCGGCGACTTTTTCGACCCAAAGGGTGCGCCTCTCTGCCGGCGGCGCCGCCGTCGGATCGGGAGGATTGCTGCCAACGGCCTGATACTCATTTGCGACCGTGGCTGGGAAGATGGTGCTGTAGACAGGATTTACGTTCTCGATCTTGCCCGAAGGAAGCGTAACGACCGGGCTGTTGAAGCCTCGCTCCGTCCAAAATATTTTGCGCAGCGGGACACTATTGGCGGGCGAGACCGCGAAGCTCTCGTCGCGGTAGCGATAACGGAGATTGGTGTCAGCGCCGAGGGCAACCGGGAGGCGGGTGACCCACTTGACGGTGACGCGACCGGGCTGGGAGGCGAAGACGCGCTCGGCGTGCGGACTGTAGTAGAAGGTGCGCACGGTGTTGGCGGCGATGGGCGTCTCGCTGCCGGGCAAGCCTCCGGGATGAGAGAAAACCTCGCCGGCGCGCACCGGCTCTTTGCGCCAATAATCCGCGGCGGCGGCAATCACACCTCCGGCGTCCGTGAGGGGCGCGGTGATCACCTCGCCCATGCGATAACGAGCGACACCGCTGGCGAACGTCGTGCCCACGCTCGAACGCTGGAGGGTGACGCCGCCGATGGCGGCCGACGGATAGCGCTCGGTCAGGGTGGTGCTGATGGAGCGGGCGGCGGAACCTCCGGCGTTGGCCATTTCGCCGGCAAACTGCCGTTGCGTCGCAATCTGGTCCGCAGGCGCGCTCGGCGCGATGAGCGGGTTGAACATGCCGCCGGAGATCTCGAGTTGAGCGTAGGCGCCGCCAGAGAAGGCAAACGCGGCCAACCATGCGCCAACGCAGAGCGAGGCGCGAAGCCGGGAACGGGGCGGAGCGGGCAGGCGCGCGCGCGC
>JANPIT010000477.1:0-1835 GCA_031425115.1 Opitutaceae bacterium
GCTGAACCTGTTCCGCGCCGAACTTGCGTTCCGCCTCCGTGGGCGCGTCGGGCCAGAGCGGATGAATCAGCGTCAGGGCGCGCCCCCAATACGCGAGGGCGCAACTGGGATCCGCCGCCGCCGCCGCCGCGAATTCCCGATCGGCTTCCGGATACATCATGTGATGCACCAGGGTCACGCCGCGGTTGACCCGCGCCTGAGCCTCCGGCTTGCCGCCCGACTGGAAGTGCACGGTGCCGAGCTTCTGCCATGTTCCCGAGTCGGCGGAACTAAGCGTAGGGGTGAAAGCGATACTGAGGCACGACGCGAGGACCGACAGACGGAGGAGTTTCATGGGGATGGAATTGGGCCGTCAGCGTCCGGCAGGGCTACGCCGAAGGCCGGACACCGCCTGACCGTTAATCCGAATGACGCCCGCGGCTTCACGGGCGCAACGTGCGTAGCGACCAGCCGTCGGTCAAGCGCGTGGGCTTGAAGCCGTCCTAGCCCAGTTGCGCGCGCAGCATCGCCACTTCCGCCTTCAACTGCCGCGTGAGCCGGCTGCCGATCAGGTAGACCGACGCCGGATCCGTTTTGAGTTCGCGCGCCACCTGCAGCACCGGCGTGTGCCGCAACACGTAGAGTTCGAACACCTGGTAGTGCCGCGGCTTCACCCGCCGCGCGATCCGCTCGCTCGCGGCGTCGAGCAGGTGGCGCTGCCATTCGAGATCCCACTCGCCGTCGGTCGCATTCGGGGCCGGCAGCCGCTCGAGCGTGCCCGTGCCGCCGGTCGCCGTGCTGTCGCGCGCTCCGCCGCTGAGCTGCTCGCCTTTCGGCTTGTCCCCAAATTTGTCCGCGATCCGCCAGCGCGTGAGATTCATCAGCCACCCGCGAAACGTGCCGCGATTCGGATCCGACTCGAAGGTGTGGATCGTCTCAGCCACTCGTTTGAACACATCCTGCGTCACGTCCTCCGCATCCGCGTGCGAAAGCCCGGACCGACGCGCGAGCCCGTAGATGAGTTTCCGATACAGCCGGTGAAACTCGTTCCAGCTCGCCGCATCGCTCCACTCGCGGACGCGCGCCAGCAGGCTGGGTCGCGTCTGCAGCGAGGACGTGGGCGGTTCGGGCGTGTCGCTCATTCAGACGAAACCGTTTCGGCTCGGGCGGTGTGTTTCACAGCGGCGCGGAGTTTTTCGGGTCGGCGAGCAGCGCCTGGAAGCCGGGATCGTCGCGCACCTTGTTCCAGGCCGGATCGAGCCGCAGCACTGGCGCGGTGATCCGCGTGCCTGGCAATCGGATGAGTTTCGCGAGCAATTCGACGCACTCCCGCGTGCGGCCCGCGCTGGCGAGAATCTCCGCGAACTCGGCCTCGCGCCGCCAACGGGAGCTGGTTTGCGTCGAGCTTGATACTTCGGCGACGTAGCGCCGCCCCGCGGCAATCGCCTCCTCCGTCCGCCCCTGTCGCAGGAGCAATTGCGCCTGGAATCCCGCCTTGGCCGACAGCCCCACCTCGGGGGCGGCCTGGAGTCTCTCCGCAAATTCGCGAGCCTCGCGGATCGTCTTTGTCGCGTCCTCGTTGCGCCCGAGCCGGACCAATACGTCGTGATGAACGCACAGCAGCCCGAACCGGTTGCCGTCTGCGACCGGAGGCCGCTTGCGCACCTCCGCCATGTGCACGTCGGCCTCGGCAAATTTTCGCCCGAGCCACAGCCACGTCGACCGCTGCAGCGAACTCATGCCGTCCAGCGACGCGGGCAACTCGCCGCGCAACTCATACCTCGCGCGCAGCATCAGGCCGGCCGCCGACGCGCTCCGTCCTTGGTCGCTCGCCATCGCCGCCTCGAACTCCTCCC
>JANPIT010000478.1:0-2311 GCA_031425115.1 Opitutaceae bacterium
CACGCGCGGATTCACGTCCACGCCCGACACCCTCGTCGTCGTCACCACGCCAGCCGCGCTACTGCAACAGGTGCCCGCGCTGGAGGAATTCGCCACGCGGGAGCTGACTCTCGCGCGCGGCCAGACTCAGCCGTTTCAAGGGCTGCTCGAACAACTCCAAAAACTCGACTACGACTCGGAAGCGGTCTGCGAGGCACCGGGCCATTACGCTGTCCGCGGTGGCATCATCGACGTCTATCCTGTCACCGCCAACCAGCCTTACCGGCTCGATTTCTTCGGCGACGAGATCGAGTCGATCCGGGAGTTCGATCCCGTTACCCAACGCTCCGGCGCCACGGTGGAGAACATCTCCCTGGCCGCGTCGCCGCGCGTGCGGCTCGACCCGTCGAAAACCGGTTTGGCCGACTATCTCTCGACCAGCGCCCATCTGCTGTTCGTCGAGCCGGCGACGCTCGAGGAGGAATTCAGCGCCTTTGCGCGGGATGGCGCCGATGGGCTGTCACCCTTGCTCGCGCGCGTGGCGGCGGCGTTTTCCGTGAGCGATCTCGACGAGGCGAGCGCTCTCTTTGACGGCGTGACCGAGGAGTCCACCTGGAATACCGAGAGTCTCGCGCATCACCGCCGCTCGCCCGACGACGCGCTCGTGGCGCAGGAACGGCTCACGATGGAGGAGGATGCGCGCCGTGAGTTCCTCCAACAGGTCGCGGTGTGGCGGAAAGATGGATACGACATCGCCATCGTCGTTTCGAAAGAGGGCGAGGAGCAGCGCGCGCAGGAGATCCTCGCCGACGACCCGAAGTTAAAAACGATCCGCCCGCGTTGGCTGCGCGGGACATTGAATGAGGGCTTTCGCGTAACATATCGAGAAGGCGCGGACCTCGGTTCTTTGGAGCCGGGGCGCCCCCGCCCCGGTCCGGCAAAACGCGGCGAGAGCACTGCATCCCCCGGAAAACCGTCCGGCTCGCGCGGCCTGGTCGTCGTGACCGAGACTGAGATTTTCGGTCGCCAGCGCGCGCGCCGGCCCTCGCTCAACACGCGCGCGATCGCGTCGCGGGCCCAGATCGACCAGCTCCTGGATTTCTCGGAGCTGGTCGAGGGCGACTTCGTCGTGCACCTGCAGCACGGCATCGCGCTCTACCGCGGTCTCACAAAGTTGGATACGGCGCAGGGTATCCGCGAGGTGATCTCGCTGGAGTTCGACGACCATGTGACGTTGCACGTGCCGTTGCAGGAATCGCATCTCATCTCGCGTTACGTAGGCCTCAGCAAAGCCAAGCCGCAGCTCGGCCGGATCGGCTCCAATCGCTGGGAAAAAGCCCGCCAGGCGGCCGAGCGCGCGACGATCGATCTCGCGGCGGAATTGCTGCGCATCCACGCCTCCCGCGAGGCGCAGCCGGGCCATGCGTTCCCCCCCGACAACACGTGGCAAAAGGAATTCGAGGCGTCGTTTCCGTTCACCGAAACGCGCGATCAGCTCAAGGCGATCATCGAAACGAAAGAGGACATGGAAAAGACGCGGCCGATGGACCGCCTGATCTGCGGCGACGTCGGGTTCGGGAAGACCGAGGTCGCGATCCGGGCGGCCTTCAAATCGGTGCAGGGAGGACGGCAGGTGGCGGTGCTCGTGCCGACCACGGTGCTGGCGCAGCAACACATGAACACGTTTCGCGAGCGGATGGCGGGCTATCCCATCGCGGTGGAGATGCTCAGCCGCTTCCGCACGCGCGGTGAGCTGAAGAAAATCCTCGCGGCCACCACGGCCGGCCAGGTCGACATCCTAATCGGCACGCATCGGCTGCTCCAGCGCGACGTGATTTTCAAGGAGCTCGGGCTCGTGATCATCGATGAGGAGCAACGCTTCGGCGTGAAGCACAAGGAAGAGTTCAAAAAGATGCGCGAGACGGTCGACGTGCTCTCGATGAGCGCCACGCCCATCCCGCGCACGCTCTACATGGCGCTGACCGGGGCGCGCGATCTCAGTGTGATCGAGACGGCGCCGACGAACCGGCACCCCATCCAGACCATTGTGAAAACCTACGACGAGAAAGTCGTGGTGGACGCGATCCACTACGAGCTGCGCCGCGGCGGCCAGGTGTTTTACCTGCACAACCGCGTGCAGACGATCGAGCTCGTCGCGGCACGGCTGCGCGAGCTGTTACCGGGCGTGACGATCGGCGTTGGGCACGGCCAGATGCACGCCGACGAACTCGAAGAAGTCATGACGGAGTTCGTGGCTGGGCGCCACCAAGTGCTCGTCTCCACGACGATCATCGAGAGCGGGCTCGATATCCCGAATTCGAATACGATCATC
>JANPIT010000479.1:0-7859 GCA_031425115.1 Opitutaceae bacterium
TCCACAGCGGACCAAGATGCGTGGGGCGGGGAGCATTTCAAACCATCTTTGGGCTGGCGGAGCCGGGCAAATCGCATGGATTGAGGCGATGGTTCCCGTTCTCTGGATTGCCGCAGTGCTTCTCGCGCTGCGACTCGTGGCCGATCTTGTGCTCTCCGCGCTGAATCGCGCGGAAGTGCGTCGTCATGCGGGCGAACCGCCCGCCGCGGTGGCTGCGATCATGGATCGGCCCACTTACGAGAAGGCGGTCGCCTACACGCTGGAGAAGTCGCGTTTCGGCGTGCTGACGGAAATTTTCGATACACTGGTGCTGGCCATGGTGATTTTCGGCGGCGTCTTGCCGGCTCTCTTCGATGTCACGGCGAGTTGGGGCGGACCGGAATCCACATGGAATCACGCGCTCTTCATCTTGATCGCGGCGGTGTTACTCTCGATTCCGTCGCTCCCATTCGAGTGGTGGGAGCAGTTTCGACTGGAACAGAAATTCGGTTTCAACAAGAGCACCGCGGGCCTTTGGGTGATGGACAAGGTCAAGGGGGTGCTGCTGATGTTCGCAATTGGCTTCCCGCTCTTGTGGGCCTTGCTGCTCGTCGTCGCCTGGACGGGCGCGAACTGGTGGATCTGGGGTTTCGCGCTGCTGTTCGGATTCCAGCTCTTGATGCTCATCCTCTATCCGAAGGTGATCTTGCCGCTGTTTAACAAGCTGACGCCGCTGCCCGAGGGCAATCTGCGCGATCGGTTGATGGCGCTGGGCGACCGCACGGGCTTTCAGGCGAAGACGATCGAGGTGATCGATGGTTCGAAGCGCTCCGGGCACTCCAACGCCTACTTCACAGGATTCGGGCGTTTCCGACGCATCGTCCTTTTCGATACGCTGATTGCGCAGCTCACGCCGGAAGAGTTGGAGGCCGTGCTGGCGCATGAGATCGGCCACTATCGGCGCGGCCACATTCCGAAGATGATCGCAATGTCGGCGGTGACGATGCTCGGGGGTTTCGCGGCGATCGCGTGGCTCGCCCGGAGCAACTGGTTCAATCCAGCGTTTGGCTTTCCGCCGGGGCAGATTGCGCCCTCGTTCTTGTTGTTCGGTCTTTTGAGTGGGGCCGTGACGTTCTGGTTCGCGCCGTTGGGGAATCTGCTTTCACGTAAATACGAATACGAAGCCGACGCCTTCGCCCGTGAGGCGATGGGCGGACCGGCGGCGATGGTGGGGGCGCTGCGAAAACTGGCGCAGAAGAATCTCACGAACCTCACGCCGCACCGCTGGTTCAGCGGATTTTATTATTCGCATCCGACGCTGGTGGAGCGTGAGGCCGCGCTGGGGAAGAGTTGATTGGGCCACCGAGACACGGAAACGCGGAGGCACGGAGCAGAACTGCGATGACCTCATTCCGAACTCTGTGCCTGTGTGTCTCCTTGGTTTTGCTGGTCTCGGTGCGGGCCGAGACGCTCCGGGTCGCGACCTATAATATCGAGAATTACGGGCCGGCGAATCGCATGACGGAGGCGGGGTATCGCAAGGATTACCCGAAGCCCGAACCGGAAAAACGTGCGCTGCGGGTCGTGATCCGCGGGCTCAATGCCGATGTGCTCGTGGTGCAGGAAATGGGTCCGCAGCTCTATCTCGACGAGCTGCGGCGCGATTTAAAAACCGAGGGGCTCGACTATCCGTTTGCTGCGCTCGCGAGCGCGTCGGATGCGGACCGGCATGTGGCGGTGCTCTCGAAGCGTCCGCTGAAAGCGGTGACGACGCACACCGATCTGCAGTTCTCGTATCTCACGGGGAAGGAGACGGTGAAGCGTGGCTTGCTCGAAGCGACGGTCGCGACGGCGGCGGGCGACGTGACGATTTTTGCGGTGCATTTGAAGAGTCGTTTCACGGACCGGGCGGATGACCCGATGTCGGCGATTCGCCGAGCAGGTGAGGCGACGGCGGTGCGCGACCGGGTGTTGCGGCGATTTCCGACGCCGGCTGAGGCACGCTTCATCGTGCTGGGCGACTGCAACGACAGTCGGGCCAGCAAGGCACTCGGATTTCTCCAGAAACGGGGAAAGACCGAGATTGCGACGCTGCTGGCCGCGACGGATTCGCGCGGCGAGACGTGGTCGCATGCCTATCGGCGCGAAGAGAGCTACTCGCGGGTCGACCACATTCTCGTTTCCCCGGCGCTGTTTCGCACCGTGCAGGACGGGGTCGCGCGCATCTACGATGGCGCTGGCGTGCGCGAAGCAAGCGACCACCGGCCGGTGTTCGCGGTGCTCGTGCTGAGTCAGCCGAAGTAAGCGCGGTCGCGCGCGCTGTCCTCAGTTCGATGATACGCTGCGGCGCGAAGCCGCAGGCGCTTCATCACTTCGGCGAGACGGTGATCGGCACGCTGACTTCGCCGGTGCCGAAACCCTTCAGGAAAAGCGTGCCGGTGCCCGGGCGACCACCCTCGACCGAGACGGCGACGTAGGTCTGGCCCTGGGGCACGATGACCTCAGGCATGATCACGCTGTCAGGGACGTCGGTCGTGATATCGAGCAGCGTGCCGCCGGACGGAGCGGCGTTGGGGAGCGTGAAAGTGATCATCTGGCGCTCGCCGCTGCGGAGCGAGAGGTTGCTGGGTGAAACTGAGACGCTGCTCGGATCGACCCGGAACGTGCCCACGGGCGAATTGCCCGAGACGCTGTTGACCGTGACCTGATAGTTACGGCTCGGCTCGAGGGCGGGGACGAAGAAGCTGAGCGCGTTGGGCGACTCGAAATTTGTCCGGGCGGGGATCCCGCTGAAGTGAATGGTGTCCTGCGCCGTGAAACCGCGGCCGAGCACGCTGATGCGCGCACCCACGGGGCCGCGATTTACTTCCAGCGAGAGGACATAACGGCGAACGATCTGCGCGGACTCGACGTTGGTGTAGGCTTCGCGCGGCGTGGCGACGTTGTTACCCTCCACGTTGTAATTGACGAGGTAGTAGTAGGCGACGCGATCGCGGCCGGCGGGCAATTGATATTCGAAGTCGTAAATGCCTTCACCGATGCTGCTCTTCACCATCTTGTGGGTGTTACCGTCCACAATGATGTTGGGCACGACGGCCGATACCGTGTTGGTGCGCGGCGTGACTCGCAGGCTGAATGTATAAATTTGCGAGGGATTCTCGGCCATCGACTTCGGCGTCAGGTCCGTGAGCGTGACGGTTTCGCAGCCCATGAGGACGGCGAAAACGAACGCGGCGCTGAGCCATACGATGATTTTTCTCGCGAGAGAAATTCGGTTGGTGTGCATTGTATCCTAGAGTGAGAAAACCGGGCGGATTGAAACGCGCTAGTAATGAGCGGCCTATCTTCAGAGCAAGCTAAAGCTGAGTCGCGACCGCCGCTGACCACGACGGACGCGTTGCCGCTGGGCGTCTACGTGCATGTGCCGTTTTGCGCGTCGACGTGCGACTTTTGTGCCTTCTACCAGAAGCAGCCGACCGCAGATGACGTGCGGCGGTTCCTCACGGGAGTCGAATGCGAGGCCTCGCTCGTGGCGTGGCCGCGACCGGTCACGACGGTGTTTTGGGGCGGCGGGACGCCGGGCTTGCTCGCGCCGCGGGATCTCGCGCGCCTCGCCGAAATCGTGCGCGCGCGTTGCGACGGCGCGCCGGAGGAGTGGACTGTCGAGCTGGCGCCGTCGTCCGTCACTAAGGAACGGCTTGCCGTCCTGCGCGATGCGGGGGTGACGCGCGTCTCGATGGGCGTGCAGAGTTTTCAGCCGGAGCTGCTCGACGCACTTGGCCGGCAGCACACCCGCGAACAGATTTATCGGGCTTACGAACGGGTGCGGGCGGCGGGTTTTGCGAGCGTGAATCTCGATTTGATGTTCGCACTCCCCGGCCAGACGGCGGACGAGTGGGCGGCGGACGTGCGGACGGCGGTCGCGTTGGCGCCGGACCATCTCTCGACGTATTGTCTCACTTTCGAGGAAGACACGAAGTTGTGGGTGAAGCTATCGCAAGGTCGGGTGAAACTGGATACGGAGCACGAGGCGCGGCTTTACGAAGCGACCTGGGAGCAGCTGGCGGCCGCCGGTTATGCGCAATACGAGGTATCGAATTTCGCGCGGCCCGGCCATGCGTGTCGCCACAACGTGAACACGTGGCGAATGAACGAGTGGATCGGGCTCGGGCCGTCCGCGGCGTCGCAACACGCGGGCTGGCGCGGCGGTAACATCGCTGATCTGGAACGCTGGCTCGCGGATCTGGCACAAGGCGTCCGTATGACGGAAGATCGCGTCAGGCTGACGCCGGCCTTGCTGGCGGAGGACGCGTTGATTTTTGGCCTGCGGACGAATGCGGGCGTGGATCTCGCACGGTGGAAAACGCGCGCGCCGGAGGCGCCGTGGGCGGTGGTCGAGGACGCCCTCGCGACATTTGCGGCGGGCGAGCTGCTTCAGCGCGAAGGCGATGTGGTGCGTCTGACGAATCGCGGGCGGCTCATTGCGGATTCCATCGGCGCGGAGCTCATGGCGGCGTTTGAACCGCTCGTCGAAACCGCATGAGTGCCACGGCTAATTCAGGTGGGGAGAGCGGCTGGATTTGGGGCGACGCCGCGGTGGTCGATTACTCTATTTTATGAAATGCCCCTGGACTCGTGCTGTGTTCGCGTTCGCCCTTTCTCTGCTGGTGGGCGGCTGCGCGTCCAAGGCGCCGAAGGACTATACGCCATCGGTCGCGCGCTTCTTTCTAGAATCGGCGACCGGCGACGGCACACCGATTACGCTACCGCAAAGTAGCGTGCGGCTCGCGGTGAATTCCAAGCCGGTGATCACCGAGGGCGACATCGTCAATGTCGAGCTGGTGCAGGTGGACCTCGGGAAATGTCTCTTCTTCCAACTGTCGCCGTCGGCCACGCGCGATTTTTATCGGATGTCGGTGTCGCATCAGGGCCGCCGGCTCGTGCTCTTGATCAACGATGTGCCGATCGGGGCGCGGCGGATCGATGGCGCGATCACCAATGGTGTCATCTATGTCTTCGCGGAAATCCCCGAAGCGGATCTGCCGGCGTTGGTGGAGAATTTGAAGAAGACCTCCGTCGCGATTCAGAAGGAAGTGCGCAAGGGATGAGACGCGCGCGCTTCCAACCTCTCGTCGGCATTGTGGCGGTCGCGTTATTTACGAGCGCGGCGGGGCGCGCGGCGGATCGGTTTCCCCTGGTGTGGCCCACGCCGAACACCGCGTGGGCGAGTGGCAAGCCGCCGTCGGAGTGGTTGCAGCACGCGGGTTCGGGCGATCCCGATTCAGGTGGTTTCGGCGGTGTCCGCAGCGGTGGCAGCCAGTTTCACGAAGGTCTCGATATTCGGCCGGTCAGCCGGGATCGACGGGGCGAGCCGCTCGATGCCGTTTTTGCGGCGATGCCCGGTGTCGTGCGCCATGTGAGCTCGTCGCCAGGGGAAAGTGGATACGGCCGTTATGTGGTGCTCGAACATCCCACGATGACGCCCGCGGTTTACTCGCTTTACGCGCACCTGGCGCGCATCGCGCCGGGCGTGCGCATCGGCCAGCAGGTCGAGGCGGGTCAAACGCTCGGGACGATGGGGCACAGCTCCGGAGGCTACATGATCCCCAAGGAGCGCTCGCATCTTCATTTTGAAATCGGGCTCGTCATGGCCCAGAAGTTTCAGAGCTGGTATGACGGCCGCCGTTTCGGGAGCCGCAATGAACACGGCATCTGGAATGGCATGAACTTGAGCGGGATTGATCCACTCGCGTTTTACAACGAGTGGAGGGCAGGGCGGCTGGCGACGGCGCAGGATTTTTTCGCGAAGATGGAAACGGCGGTGCGCGTGCGCATCGCGAGTTACAAGCAGCCTGATTTCATCGTGCGCTATCCCTCGCTGATGACGAAGCCGCCGGCTTTCGGGCCGATCGCCGGGTGGGAGATTGCTTTCAGTTGGACGGGCCTGCCCTTCGCGTGGACGCCACTCACCGGCAGCGAGGTTGCGGGTTTGCCGGCGGGTCAGCCGCGGCTCGTGGAGGTCAACGCTCCGCTGGAACGGCGCGAGCGCAGCAAAAGTCTCGCCGTGGAACGGCGCGGGCAGTGGAGCGCGGGCAAGGATCTCGATACTGTCCTCCAGCTCCTGTTTGGCACGAAGTAGTGAAGCCTCGTCCGTCGGGCAGCGGGCTCAGCTCTCGGGCTTGAGCGCCTGCAGCAGGGACTGAAAATCCGGATGGTGCTTCAACGCGTCGAGGTCCGGATCCTGCTGCATCCAATCGAGATCGCGGTAGCCCAGTTTCACGGCGTGGTGCAGTTCGCGCAGCGCGGCGCTCTTGCGCTTGGAGAGCGCGAGGCTGCAGGCGAGGTTGTAGCGGGCTGTCGCGTTTCCTGGCTGCAGCTTCACGAGCTTCCGATCCATCTTCAGTCCGTCCGCAATCCTGCCTTGGCGGGTGTAGAGGCCGCCGAGAATCTCGACGACCTCGGTATAGGCGGGCTGGCGACGGAGGACGGCTTCGAAGAAAACGATCTCGAACTCCGGATCGTGGGATTCTTTTTTGGGCATCGGGAACGAAAACGCGCTCAGGCGCGGCGCGGGCAACTGCTCGTTTCGCGGAAAAGATTGCAGTGGGCGCTCACCTGCAAGCGCTGCGTGACCGGCGTGAGCCCCAGTTTCGAGGAGACGGTGCTGCCATACCACGACATGAAGGGCGCGCTGATCTCGAAGATCTTGTCGCAGTCGATGCAGACGACCTGCGCGATTTGAGTGCTATCGCCCTCGCGGTTGGGACGGTAGAATTTCTCGCCGGAGCCGATGTCCACTTCGCGGAGCAGTGCGCTCTCGGTCATCACAGGCAAGGTGCGATAGACCGTGGCGCGAGAAACGGACTTTTCCCGGGCGCGGGCGTGATCGAGCAATTGCTCGGCGGTGAAGTGTTCCGCTTGCGCAAAGGCGGCGTCGAAAATCGCGAGCCGCTGTTTCGTCGCGCGATGGCCCTTTCGAGTCAGGAAATTCCGGAATTTTTCGCGCGCTGCGGCAGTGCTCACGGCGCGACTGTTCGTTGGGGGTGACCGGGGTGTCAATGGGATCGTTGGCGCGGATTCTGGCGTGGAAGGCGCGGCACCGCCGGGCGGGAAATAAATTTGCTCAGCTCCGCGCCCCGCGCCGTGATGCGCGCGATGATCGTGGGCGTGCATCCCCTCGCGGGGTTCGACAAGGTGCTGCACTATCGCGTGCCAGACGCGATGGCTGCCTCCCTTGTCGTCGGGACGCTCGTGCGGGTGCCCATCGTCAACACGCTGAAGCTCGGCATCGTGGGCGAGATCGGGGCGCCGAAGGATTTCCCGTTGGACCGGCTTAAACTCCTGGCACAGGTCGTCTATCCGTTTCCCGCGCTACCTCCGGATCTGCTCGGATTGGCGCGCTGGATGGCACGCTATTATGCCTGCGGGCTCGACAGCATCATCGAGACGATGATTCCCGCTGCCGTGCGGCGGGGCGCTGGCCTCAAACAGGAAAAATTGCTCGCGATCGCGCAGAAGCTCTCGCCGGACGACCTCGCGGCCCTCGAGAAACGCGCGCCCCAGCAGGCGAAACTCTACCGGTTTCTCGAGCAGCAGTTCCGTCCGCAAGCGAAAGGCCTCGTGCTCGCGCGGCTCGGTCAGACAGCCGCTGTGGTGTCCGCCCTGGTCAAGCGCGGCGTCGTCCGCGAGGAGACGCGCCGGATCGAGCGCATCGCCTATGCCGACGATCATGAGCACGGCGAACTCGTGGCGGCCCAGCCGCATGTGCTCAACGAGGAGCAACAGGTCGCGGTCGACGCTATGGCCCGGAGTATCGGGGCGGCGAAGTTTGGCGTGACGCTGCTGCACGGCATCACGGGATCGGGCAAAACCGAGGTTTA
>JANPIT010000480.1:0-2087 GCA_031425115.1 Opitutaceae bacterium
CTCGCGATGGTGTTTCTCGGCGGCGAAGTTGTCGCGGATTACGCGTTGCGGCTCAAACGCGAGCTGGGCGCGGCGCGGCTTTGGCTGACGGCCTACGCGAACGATGTTCGCTGCTACATCCCCTCGCGCCGGATCCTGGCCGAGGGCGGCTACGAGGCGGAGCAGGCGATGAATTACTACGGGCTGCCCACGCGGCTGGCCGACGACACCGAGGATCGGATTGTCGAAACCGTCCACGCGTTGCTCCCACCCGCCTTTCGGGCCCCGCCCCGTTCTCTTCCATGAATTCCCGCATGCTGTTTATCGCGTTGGTCGCGAGCGCGAGTTGCCTCACCACGGCGTGGGCGTATAAAGAAGTGCCGCCCCCGCCCAAGGTGGTCCTGCCCAAGCCGCTCTCTCCGCAGGAGTCACTGGCGGCGATCGCCGTGCCCGAAGGAATGGAGATCGAGTTGGTCGCGGCTGAACCGATGGTGCGCGACCCGATCGATGTCGCGTGGGGCGCGGATGGACGAATGTGGGTCGTGGAGATGGCAGATTATCCGACGGGCCTCGACGGCAAGGGTCAGCCGGGCGGTCGTATCCGGTTTCTCGAGTCGACCAAGCGCGATGGTCGCTACGACAAGTCGACGCTGTTCGCGGAAGGGCTGCGCGCCCCCACCAGTGTCCTGCCGTGGCGGAGCGGCGTGCTGGTGGTGGCGATTCCCGATGTGCTGTTTCTCGAAGACACCGATGGCGATGGTCGCGCGGATCGGCGGGAGAAAATTTTTCTCGGTCTGGGCGAGGGCAACGAGCAGCACCTGACGAATGGCCTGCAGTGGGGGCTCGACGGCTGGTTGCACATGGCCAACGGCAACAGTGGCGGAAAAATCGTATCCGCCAAAGGCGGACCGGTGGTCGAGGTAGGCCAGCGGGATTTCCGCCTCCGCCCCGATGATGGGGCGATCGAGGTGCTCGCGGGGGCGTCGCAATTTGGCCGGAACCGCGACGACTGGGGAAACTGGTTTGCCTGCAATAACTCGAATCCGATCTGGCATTTCGCGCTCGAGGAGCACTACCTGCGGCGGAATCCGCACTTCATCGCGCCGAACGCCACGGTGACGGTCGCCAGCGTGCCCGGGGCGGCGCGGATTTATCCGCGCAGTGCGACGTTTGCGCGCTTCAACGACCCGCACGGTTTCAACCACTTCACCTCGGCTTGCGGCGTGATGATCTATCGCGACGAGCTGCTCGGGCCGGAGTATGCCGGCAATATTTTCGTGGGCGAACCGGTGCATAATCTCGTGCACCGGCAGATCGTGCGGCCCGCGGGCGCGACGTTTGCGAGTGGGCGTGCGCCGCAGGAACAAACGGCGGAGTTTTTTGCGTCGAAGGACAATTGGTCGCGCTTCACCGCGGTGCGGGCCGGCCCGGACGGCGCGCTCTACATCGTCGACATGTATCGGCTGGTGATCGAGCACCCGAAGTGGATTCCCGATGCCTGGCAAAAAGAGATCGGCGATCTGCGCGCGGGCGAAACCGCCGGGCGGATTTATCGCGTGCGGCCGAAGGGCGTCGCGTTGCGTGAGACGCCCCGACTCGACAAAGCGGATACGACGGCGTTGGTCGCGGCGCTGGAGAGCCCCAGCGGGACGGTGCGTGATCTGGCGCAGCAGCAACTCGTGTGGCGGCGCGATACGACCGCGACGAAGGGAGTTGAGGAGCTTGCGGCGCAAAGCCCGCGACCAGCGGCGCGGGCTCAGGCGCTGAGCACCCTGGCTTTGTTGGGGACATTATCACCGACCATCGCAGCGCAGGCTTTGCGCGACCCCCATCCGGGCGTGCGGCGGCTAGCGGTGCGGTTGAGCGAGGCGTTTGCTGCCACGGCTCCTGCGTTGCTGGCTCCGATCGTTCAGCTGGCGGCGGATGCGGATGCGGCCGTGCGGCAGCAAGTCGCCTACAGCCTTGGCGAATGGAAACAGCCGGAAGCCGGGCTCGCGTTGATCAAACTCCTCCGGCTGGACGAAGATCGTTACGTGCGCGCGGCGGCCCTGAGCTCCGTGCTGCCACATGCGGAAACGATTCTGCAGCGGCTGCGCGGCGATGGCACG
>JANPIT010000481.1:0-11788 GCA_031425115.1 Opitutaceae bacterium
CCATCGGCCGGCGCGTCAACGGCATCTCACCGCAGAACGGCAGCGTCTACCTGAAGTTCGCGCCGCCCACCGGTGCGCTGCGGAATTTCTCCGCCAACATCGGCGTCGCCTACGTCGCGCGCACGCCCACGGAGGCGCCCAACGCCGGCGACACCTACGCGACGCTCGCCGGCGGCCAGCGCGTCGTCACGCGCTCGACCAACCAATGGCGCCTGAGCGTGCCGTCGTTCAACGTCTGGAGCCTCGGCCTCCGCTACCGCCTGCCCCAGATGGGCCGCATGGACCACAGCGTGGCGCTCAACGTGAACAACGTCTTCGACCGCGAGTATCTCCGCGTGAACCGCCTCATCGGCGAGGAACGCGCGATCTACCTGAGCTACACACTCAATCGCACTCCCCCCCGCCGCTAACAGGCGGGCACGCCTTCCCTCTTCGGCACCAGCCGGCTCCTCGGAGCCGGCTTTTTTCCGCCACTTCAATGCGCGAAAGGCAAACTCGCCCTGTCGCTCGCAGGATTATCCATGGCCTTCAGCTATCCAGAGCCCCACCTGTGAATCAGGATAAAACCCATGAACTCGGCCCGCACGTTCGGCGCTCGCTGGCGTCTATCGGAGGACAGCGCCAACGGGCTCTTCCGTCGGCGGCGAATTAATCGGGAATCACTATTATGAATACATCTCACCTGAAAATGACCGGCGCGGCCGCGCTCGCGGTCGTCGCACTTTGCTTTGGCGGCTGCAACAAATCCACGCGCAGCAACTCGGACATGAGCACGACTCCCACGAGCAGCTCCCCGAACACGACGACGCCAAGCAGCACGAGCACGACAAGCGGTTCCCCGTCGACGATGACACCCTCGTCCACCGCAACCACCCCGTCCTCCACGGCCACTCCGTCGTCGACCCCTCCGGCTACTACGCCGTCGGGCACCACACCGTCCGAGCCCACCACACCTCGTCCCGACACTCCAAAAAACTAAGCCTGTTTTTTAGCTGAGCGGGGAAGGCGCGGCGTAATCGCCGCGCTTTCTTCGTGTCTGTCCCGACCGAATTTTCAGGTTCACACCGTAACAATCGCATTGGTCTGAGCGGACAGCGTTGCCGCCAGGGCGATCTTTTGCGCCGCGATGCCGTCCTCGCACGTGATCGTCGGCGCCCGTCCCCGCGCAAGATTCTCCACGAAATCCTGGAGCTGCGCGATGTAGGCTGTCTCAAAGCGCTCGTAGAAACCCGGGATCGTATCGTGCACGACCGCGTCCTTCGTTAGCAGGAGAATCGGGGTCTCCCGATCATATCCAATCTGAATCGTGCCCTCGGTGCCTACGATCTCGGAATGGATGCCATACCCGTAAACCCCGTTGCGGCTCAGCGTCACCGAGCCGATGCAGCCATTCGAGAACCGCAGTGCGCTGATCGCGTTATCCCAATCTCCGATGCCCTGCATTTCTGGATACGCCAGCACGCCACCCGTGCTATAGACGCTCGCGACCTCGCCGACGAACCACCGCGCGAGGTCAAAGTCGTGAATCCCCATATCGATGAAGAGACCGCCGCTGTTTTCCGGGCGCAGATAGTCAACGCTGGGCCGCGCCTTGTCCTTCGAGGTCGACTTGAAAACACAGGGACGTCCGATCGCGCCCGCCTCGATCCGTCGCTTCGCCGCGACATAGCCCGGATCGAATCGCCGCATGAAGCCGAGCTGGAAGAACACGCCGCAGCGAGACACCGCCGCCTGCATGGCGAGAGCATCCTCCAGCCCGAGCGCCAGTGGTTTCTCGCAAAATATCGGCTTTCCCGCCTCCGCCGCTGCGATGACGACCGCCTTGTGCAGCTTGGTGGGCGTCATGACGACAACGGCGTCCACCGTGTGATCGTTTACCAAGTCATTGAAATCCGAATACGCTTTCGCTGCGCCGAACTCCACCCGTGTGGCCTCGGCTACGTCGAGCCGCACGTCGGCCACCGCATGAAGCGTGGCGCCGTTTACGCGCTGCGCCAGGTAGCGCGCGTAAGCGATGCCCATCCGGCCAGCGCCGACCAGCCCGATGTTCAGTTTAGCTTTCATCAGTTGAGTTGGCGCGCTCGGCGGAGGAACAACCAGGGACTCCGGCGGGCGAAGATCTGTCCTGCTTCATTTCACGAGCTCGATCGCCACCGGCGTAAACGCCGGGATCGTTTCGCCCTTGAGCAGCTTCGCCGCATTTTCCACCGCCGTGCTGCCCATGCGCGACGCGAACTGCGCGACTGTCGCTGCCATCGCCCCTTGCTTGATCGCGGCCCTCGCTTCGGGCTGAGCGTCGAAGCCGACGACGACAATCTTGCCCGTTTTTCCCGCGGCGGCGATCGCCTCGGTGGCTCCGAGTGCCATCAGGTCGTTGCAGGCGAACAGCGCGTTGATCCCCGGATTCGCCTGCAGGATGTTTTGAAAAACGTTGAACCCTTGGTCGCGTTCCCAGTTCGCCGGCTGTGAGGCGACCACTTTGATCTCCGGAAACTTCGCGATGGCTTCGCGAAACCCCCGCAACCGCTGATCGCCGGTCTCATGCCCCGCGATCCCCTCGAGGATCGCGACATTACCTTTTCCGCCCAGTTTTTCCGCGACGAACGCGCCCGCGATTTTTCCGCCATCGTAATTGTCGGAGCCGATGAACGTCGCGATTTTCCCGCCGGCCGCCGCCAGCGCTTTTTCGTCGGCGCGCGTATCCACGATCAAGACCGGAATGCCCGCTTTGTTCGCCTTCACAATGACCGGCACGATCTCGCGCGAGCCGCTCGGAGTGATGCAGAGCGCGTTTACTTTCCGTTCGATGAGATTTTCGATGATCTGCATCTGCCGCTCCACATCGATTTCGCGGTCCGCGGCCTGGACCACCAGTGTCACGCCGAGCCTTTGCGCCGCCTCCTCCGCGCCTTTCTGCATTTCGATAAAGAACGGGTTGTTCAAGGTCTTCACGACGAGAGCGACAGTTTGCTTCCCCGATGTGGAACCGGGCGCAGCGCCGACGGCAGATTGATCGCCGCGATTACAACCGGCCACCACGGCGGCGACGGCCACGAGTAAAACACAAACCGTTTGGGGGATTTTCATGGGGTAATGCATACTGTCATTCCGCGAGGCGGATTATTTCCTGGGCTGCTTGAAAGCCACATCGACGAGCACGGCGAGGATGATCACCGCGCCGATCACGATCTGTTGGATAAAAGAGGATACGCTCAACAGATTGAGCCCGTTGCGCAGCACCCCCATGATCAACGCTCCGATCAGCGTGCCGACCACGCTGCCTTGTCCGCCGAGCAAACTCGTGCCGCCGATGACGGTGGCTGCGATGGCATCGAGCTCGTAATTGATGCCGGCAATCGGTTGCGCCGAGTTGAGCCGCGCGGTGAGCACGACCGCGGCCAGCGCGCTCAACATTCCGCACACGCCATACACCATCGTCTTGTGGAAGCGCACCTTCACGCCGGAGAGCAGCGCCGTCTCTTCGTTGCCACCGATCGCAAACGTGTAGCGGCCAAACGGCGTGCGGCGCAGCGCCCCGTGAGCGATCACATACACTACGCCCATGATGATCACCGGCACGGGCACAAAGAGCACCTTGCCTGTCGCGAGCCAGCGGAAGCCCTCGGGGAATCCGGAGATCGGGCGGCCTTCCGTGAAGAGCAGCGCTCCCCCGCGAGCGACGCTCATCATCCCCAGGGTCGCGATGAAGGGCGGCAACCGACCCAGCGTGATGAGCAGACCGTTCACCAGTCCCCACCCTAGCCCAGTCGCGAGGCCCGCCACGATCGCGACGGGCACCGGCACACCTCGTTGCAGCAGACTCGCCATCAGCACGCCGGAGAACGCGACCAGCGATCCCACCGAAAGATCAATTCCGCCGCTGATGATCACGAACGTGAGCCCGACCGCGATGATCGCGTTGATCGAGGTCTGCTCTGCGACGTTGAGCAGATTGGAAACAGTCAGGAAGTGCGGCGTCAGAATCCACAGCGCAACGCAGAGGCCGACGAGCCCCGCCAGCGTGCCGAATTGCCGGCCGTAGTGAGAAACGAATGGGCGGGACGGCGATTCGTCGGGAGTCTTCATCCGGCGTCAGTTGTTGCCCAGGGCCGCCGCGAGCAGCTTTTCCTGCGTTGCCTCGGCCGCGGAAAACTCACCGGCAATTCGTCCTGCTTGCATCACCAGGATGCGATCGCTCATCCCGAGGATCTCGGGCAGCTCGGACGAAATCATGAGGATGGCCGCGCCGCGCGCCGCGAGTTCGTTGATGAGTTGGTAGATTTCGACCTTGGCCCCGACATCGATGCCGCGCGTCGGCTCATCGAAGATCAAAATGTCCGCCTCGGTGCAGAGCCATTTTGCGAGGACGACTTTCTGCTGATTGCCGCCACTGAGGTGCCCCGCGCGCTGCCAGGGTCCGGGCGTCTTGATTCGCAGCTCTGCGATGCGCTTTGCCGCCACGCTCGTCTCACGCGCCGTCTGCATCACGCCGAGCCGCGCGAGCCGGCTCACGCTGGGCAAGCAGACATTTTCCTGCACCGATAGCACGAGGACGAGGCCTTGCTGTTTCCGATCCTCCGTCAGGAAACCGAGTCCGAGGTCGATGGCCGCGCGCGGTGAATCGATGGTGCACGGTTTTCCTCGCACAAAAATCTGCCCCCCGCTCATCCGATCCGCACCGAAGATTGCACGCGCCAACTCGGTGCGGCCCGAGCCCATCAGCCCCGCCAGCCCCACCACCTCGCCGCGATGCAGCGTGAAACTGATGTCGTGCAACACCCCCGCCCGCTGCAACCGCTCGACTCGCAGCACCTCGGCACCAAGCGCTCCGCATCGCTTGGGGAACTGCTCCTGCAAATCCCGGCCCACCATCCAGCGCACCAGCTCAGCCCTGTTGGTCTCTCCGATGGCCCGGGTCGCCACGTGGCGGCCGTCACGCAGCACGGTCACGCGGTCGCCAATCGCAAAAAGCTCATCCATGCGGTGCGAAATGTAGACGATGGCCACACCCCGCGCCTTCAACCGCCGGATCGCCGCAAACAGCTCCGCGATCTCCTGCTCGGTCAGCGCCGAGGTCGGCTCATCCATGATGAGCACGCGAGCCTCGAGCGAGAGCGCCTTCGCCACTTCCACCATTTGCCGCGGCGCCACGCTGAGCTCGCTCACGCGACTGCGCGCATCGATCGCGACCCCAAGATCGTCGAGCTGTCGCTGCGCCTCGCGGATCAATTTCCCTTGATCGATTACTCCCGGCAGCCGGCGCGGCTCCCGCCCGAGGTAAATATTTTCCGCCACGGTGAGCTGGGGGACCAAATTAAATTCCTGGTAGATGATCGCGATACCGAGGGCCTGGGCCGCCCGAGGATGCGCTATCTCCACCAGGGCGCCATCCACGCGCACCTCACCGGAGTCGCGCCGCACGGCGCCGCTGATGATCTTCATCAGCGTCGACTTGCCCGCGCCATTCTCGCCAAGCAACACATGGACTTCGCCCGGCCATAACTCGAGGTCGACTCCACCAAGGGCCACGACGCCGGGGAATGTCTTGCGGATCCCGCGCAACGCGAGGACCGGACATCGGGCGTCAGTCGGCATACTCGTATCCGCTAAAATAGCACGTTGCCGCGGCTCAGCGGAGGAGCCAGCAGACCCAGCAGACGTGATAGCGTCGGCGCGATATCCTCCACTCCCACCCGTTGGGGATGGACGCCGTGCTTTACGCCGGCCCCAAACCACACCAGCGGCACATGGACATCGTAGTTGTAGGGGGTGCCGTGATTGGTCCCCGTTTTCCGATCCACCCAGAACGGCTTCATGTGATAATACACATCACCGCTGCGCGGCCCGTAGTGGCTTAGCAAAACTCCCTCGGCGTGCGGTCCGGTGATCGCGCCCGCATTGAGATCCGTGCGCGTGTAAGCGGCCTCGACGAACTCCAACGTCAGCAGCGCGTGACGCACGATCTTCTCCGCCGCGGCCGACGCGACGTTTTTGTGCTTCAACACATCGCGCTGGAAAAACAACCAGTTCTCGTCGACCAACAGCCAACGCCGACCTTCCGCTAGTGGGCCGAACGCCTGGCTCAGCGCCGTCTCGCACGCCCGCAGGAGCGCCGCGTTATCGATCCGCCCCGCGCTCACCGCTGAGCCAGTCGCCTTCACTCGCTCCGGTAGCGGCGGAATGCCATGATCGGCGGTGAAAAGGATCGTGCAGTTTTTCAAACCGACGCGCTGGTCGAGAAAGGCCAGGAAGTCCGCGATCATCCGGTCGGTGCGGAGCGTGATGTCCATCACTTCGTGGCTATCCGGCCCGTAGTTGTGGCCCACGACGTCGTTTGTCGAAAAGCTCAGGCAAAGCATATCCGTAAAGCCACGACGCCCGAGGTTTTCGTGCTCCACCACGCTGCGCGCAAAATCGAGCAACACCTCGCTCTTGAACGGCGCGCCCTCAAACGCGTCGTAGAACGCCGGCGTGAGCGTCGCCGCGCCGCCATTCACCACGCGCGGAAACGTATGCCCCATCCCCGCCTCGCCTCTCTCGCCCGGCATATCGTCCGGACCTTGGATGCGATCATACTCCGCCACGGGCAGCAGTCGGTCCCAGGTTTTTCCGAAATACGATTCCACCCGCCCCACCGCGTTGAAGGCCCGCACCCACTCCGGCAGTTCCTTCATGTAGTGGGTCGACGAAACAATCGTGCCCTTGTCCATCCAGTAGGCCGCATCCGCCATCTTCCCGGAAAGCAGAATCGCCGATCGATCCTTGCTGGAAATGCCGATGACCTTCGACTTCGGCTGCCGCAGTTTCAGCTCATCACCGACCGACGATGCCAACAGTCGCCGCGGCGAGGCTCCCGCCACCGCGTTCGCACCCGGCAAGCGCACGCCACCGCGGCTCTCGGGGCGGCCAATCAGCTGCACGCGATCGTCCTCCACGCAATTCACGCGCTTCAACGTATCGCGATCCGTCCACGCATTGTTCACGATGCCATGCTGATTCGCGTGCACGCCCGTAAGCACCACCGCATGTCCGCACGCCGTCTTGGTCACCGCGTGGCGATACCGACAATCGGTGAAGTTCGCGCCCTGTTCCAATAGCAGTCGAAATCCCCCCGGCACAAAGTGCTCACCGAAACGATCCAGGTAGTCCCCGCGGAATTGATCGATCGTCATGACGACCACCAGCGCAGGCTTTACCCCGGCCGCGAGCCGCCCAGCCGCAGCCATGACGATAAAAGCGAATAGGAACCGACACGAAATGCGGGCGAGCATCGAGGGTGATAGGGGGTAAACAGCCGCGGCCGACGTGATGACGTTTGGATCCTTTCCCGCCTTCAAGCCAAATTCCCAACCGGGCTAACTGAATACATGGTCTTTTGTTTTGGCTATACAAAGACCTGAACCGTAGGTCAGCGCGCTTGCGCGCGCCAAATCGCGTTCGCAAGCGGACTGGCCTACAGTTACGCAGCCAAACCAAAAGACCATGGAGCTGAATGGTGCTCGCCCCACCTCGAACGCGGACGCGCCCTCCGACGGGAACCGAATCCGCGAAAGCACTACCTGGCTGCGCCCAGCGCGGAACCTGCGTTTACTGCTTCGTCTCGCCCGTCAAAAAAATCGCGAGCCTGGCCAGGTCGTCCGTGCCGATGATATCGACCCGCGCCTCGCGCAGCACTCGCCACGCCTCAGGCCGATCGGGCGTATTCCAGAAACGCACCTTGCGTCCCTGTGCGTGGGCGCGCGCGACGAAAGCATCCAAGACCGCGCGGTCCGGCGCGGGGATCGAGCCGTCCCACCGCCACTTGAAGATCTTCTGCCAGTTTTCACTGACCAGGGGCACGAGCGCCGCAGGAGGATTCGTCTCCAAATCGCCACTACGGCCGTCCACTGCGGCAAAACGCACCGGCTGGTCCGTCATGTCCTTAATCGCCCGGTTCCCGGAGATGATGACCGTGATCGCCTTCGTTTCGATCACCCCCGCGCGCCAGGTCGTCAGGATCGCCGCGTAGCGTTGCAGGACGATATGAAGCGCCGCGTAGGTCGAAACGGCCTCTGACTTGACGTCGATCAGGAGAACGACCGGCGGCCCATCGCGAAAAACCCGCCCGCCGTTCTTCGCCACCCGTTCCCGCAGCGGTTCGAGATAAAGTGCCGCGAGCGTCCGCGCCGGCTGCGTATTTTTTAAATCGTGCGCCACCCGAAGCTCGCCATCCACGAGCCAAACGTCGGCCTCGATGCTGCCGAAACGGTGGTCGAGCGCGTCGAGCAGCGGGCGCGCATGCTCGTAATCGTTATGCGCATGAGCCTGCACCAACACGGCGGGCGCGGCCGCCCAGAGCGTGGGCGCGAGGAGAAAAAGGAGAAGGCGATACACGAGGTCGACTGCTACACGATTCAGAGCGCCGCGAGAAGCCCGCCGTCGACCGTGAGGATCTGGCCATTGACGAAGTCCGAGGCAGGTGAAGCGAGAAATACCGCGGCGCCGATCAGCTCGTGCGGTTCGCCCCAACGGCCCGCCGGCGTGCGATTGCAGATCGTGCGATCCCACACCGGATCAATGGTGAGGACGCTGGTCATATCCGTGCGCATGTAGCCTGGCGCGATCCCGTTCGCCTGCACGTTACGCCCGCCCCACTCCACCGCCATCGCGCGCGTGAGCATTTTCAAGCCGCCCTTGGCCGCCGCGTAATTCGCGATCGTGGGGCGCGAGATTTCGGAATTGAGCGAACAGATGTTGATAATTTTCCCCGCACCACGCCGGAGCATTCCGCCCGCCACCGCCCGCGTGACGAGAAACGCGCTGGTGAGATTCACCTCGATCACCGCCTGCCAGGACTCCAGCGACATCGACTCGAGCGGGGCCCGCCGGTGAATTCCGGCGTTGTTGATCAGGATATCGATCGCGCGGCCGTCCCGCTGCACCTCACTCAAAGCGACCGAGATCTCGGCCTCGTTCGTGACATCGAAGCGGTGGCCCTCCACGAGAAAACCCTCCCCGCGCAGGGTGGAGACGGCACGCTCGAGCCGCGCGCCATCGATGTCGTTCAGCACCAGCTCGGCTCCCGCTCCGGCCAGGCCACGCGCGAGCGTGAGACCGATTCCCTGCCCCGACCCCGTGATCAGCGCGCGCCGGCCGTGTAGCGAAAACAATTCGCCGGAGTGATTCATGCCGCAGATGCCGCCCGAGTCTGCGCGCGGTGTCATTACTCTTATTGAACTCGCATCGGAATTTCGCGGTGCGGGATCTTGCGCTATTTTTACGTTTGCGGAGGAGCACAAGTGGACGCTCGATCCCGCAGAGCAGCGCTGGCTCCCGACCGACTTACCCCCAAGTCTCGCATGAAAAACCCCGTCACTCTCAACATGGCCGCCGCGCTGGTGCGGTTTCTTCAGCAACAATACATCCGGCGCGACGGCGCGGAGCACCGGCTGATCAATGGCGTATGGGGAATCTTTGGACACGGCAACGTCACCGGCCTGGGGCAGGCCCTCGAGGAGCACGGCGGCCGCAGCCTGCCCTACCTGCAGGCGAAGAATGAGCAGGCGATGGTCCACGCCGCCGTGGCGTTCGCGAAGACCCGTCAGCGGCTCGGGACCTACGCGTGCACCAGCTCGATTGGCCCCGGCGCCACGAACATGATCACCGGCGCGGCGGTCGCCACCGTCAACCGGCTCCCGGTGCTTCTCTTGCCCGGGGATATTTTCTCGAACCGGATCCCCGGCCCCGTCCTGCAGCAACTCGAGTATCCCGGCAGCCAGGACGTGAGCGTGAATGACTGCTTCCGGCCCGTATCCAAATACTGGGATCGCATCAACCGTCCCGAACAGCTCCTCACCGCGCTGCCCGAGGCGATGCGGGTGCTGGCCGATCCCGCCGAAACGGGCGCGGTCACCCTCGCATTGCCGGAAGACGTGCAGGCCGAGAGCTACGCCTATCCCGCGCATTTTTTCGAGAAACGCGTCTACACCGTCCATCGCACCCCCTGCGCGACCGAAAGTCTCCGCGCTGCCGTCGCGCTGATTCGCGCCGCGCGGCGGCCATTGATCGTGGCAGGCGGCGGCGTGCATTACAGTGACGCGGTCGCGGCGCTCGACCGCTTCGCGGCTGCAACCGGTATCCCCGTGGGACTGACCCAGGCCGGCAAAGGCGCCGTGATCGATACGCATCCCTCGTGCGTGGGTGCGATCGGGGTGACCGGCACCGCCGCAGCCAACACGATCGCGCTCAAGGCCGACCTCGTGATTAACATCGGCACGCGGCTGAGCGATTTTACCACCGCATCGAAGACCCAATTCCAGCACCCACGCGTCCGCTTCGTTGCCATCAACATCCATGCCGCGGACGCGCACAAACACGGCGCGGTCCCGCTGGTCGGCGACGCCCGTGCCGTCCTCGGCCAACTGACGCGGGCTCTCGCCGGGTGGCGCGCGCCCGCTGCCTTTCGCGCGAAGGTGCAGCGGCTGCGCGCCGCGTGGGATGCGACCCGCGCCACGCTCGTGGCGCCGAAACGCGGCGTCCCGCTGACGCAGGCCCAGGTGATCGATGAGCTCAACCGCGCGTGCGGGCCCGACGGCACGGTCGTGCATGCCTCCGGCGGAATACCCGGTGACATCCACAAGCTATGGCGCTCCCAATCCCCGACGGACTACCATTCTGAATACGGATATTCCTGCATGGGCTACGAAATCGCGGGCGCCCTCGGCATCAAGCTCGCCGCGCCGGAACGCGAGGTGTATGCATTTCTTGGTGACGGCAGCTACCTCATGCTGCACACGGAGATCGTCACCGCCGTGCAGGAAGGTCTGAAGCTCACGATCGTGCTGGTCGACAACCACGGCTTCGGTTGCATCCACGGTCTGCAGCGCGGCTCCGGCGGCAACAGTTTCGGCAACGAGTTCCGCCATCGCACCGGCAAGAACGCCCGCCTCGAGGGCCAGCCCGTGGCCGTCGATTTCGCGAAGAACGCGGAGAGTCTGGGTGCCTCCAGCCTGCGTGCGAACACGCCGGCCGAGCTCCGCACCGCGCTGGCGCAGGCCAAGCCGGCGCGGGGAGTCGTGCTGATCTTTGTGTCGACGCCCGCTGACGTGCGCCTTCCAGGTTACTCGTGGTGGGACGTCCCCGTCTCTGCGACCTCGCGACTCCCCGGCGTGCGCGCCGCCCGCGCGACCTACAACCGCGCGATCAAGAAGCAGCGGTTTTACTACTGATCCACCGCCCTCCACTTCTCGCGACGCAACCTTCTGTTTTCCTGGCTTCCTGGCTTCTTGCTCCATCCGAATCCTCCATGCCCACTCTCCATTCCGACTGCCTCGTCGGCGCTAATCCGATCATTTGGAGCAACGACGATTTCAACGAGCTCGCCGGCGATGTGCCGCTCGACACCATCTTGAGCGAAATGCGCGCCGCGGGTTTTGCCGGGAGCGAATTGGGTCACGCCTATCCGCGCACACCGGCCGCGCTCGCCGAGTCACTGGGCCGGCACGGTCTGCGGCTCGTCAGCGGCTGGCACAGCACCTACCTCGCCTCGCGCCCGCTTACCGACGAGTTCGCTTCGTTTCGCACTCACCTGAAACTCTTGAAAACGCTCGGTGCGCGCGTGGCCATCGTGGCCGAATGCACGCGCTGCATTCATGGCAACCGCGAGGCCGCACTGGGCTTCGGCGACAAGCTGGCACCTCGTCTCACCCAAGACGAATGGCCGCGTTTCACGACGGGATTGAAACAGCTCGCCGCCCTCGCCGCCGCGGAGGAAATGAAAATCGTCTATCACCATCACATGGGCACCGTC
>JANPIT010000482.1:0-4222 GCA_031425115.1 Opitutaceae bacterium
CAACCCGAGTCGCCGCGGGCCCTCGGGCAGATGATTGATGGCCAGGCCCACGCCGCTGCTTTCGGCATAGTAGGTGGTGGCCATGACGGATTTCTCCGGCTTCACAAACTGGATACCATGCGTCGTCGCGCCATGCAGCAGCAAGTGGTAGTGGTCCTCAGCGTCGTTCGGATAGTAATCAAACACCTTCAGCGTGCCGTAGAAATTGCGCGACGCGCTCAGCACCTTCACGGCGTCGCGTGAGTTCCATTGCACGACGAAAACGGCGCCCACTGCGACGCAGAGCGCCATCACAAAGCCACCCATACGGGGCGTGAAGTCGCTCAAGATGGTCCGCCGGCGCAGGTCGAGCATACAGCCCAGCAGAATTACCACCGCCGCGCCGACATAGATCGCGTGGTCTTTAAACAGCCACTTCAGTTCGGCCACGAAGCCCTGGCTGTCGTCCAACTGCGTGCGCAGCCACGGCAGCGCAACCGCAAGCAGCAACAGACCGGCGGCTGCCCCGAGCACGAGTTCGCGACTGCGATGGCGAAACGCGAGCACGCCGACCAGATACGTGAGCAACCAAAGGCCCAATTGCAGTTCGCGGTAGTCGCTGAAAATCGCCGGCGCCGCGATCGCGACCAGGAAGCCACCGAGCGCCCCGCCCGCTGAGATGAAGAGGAAATACGAAGTCAACTGCTGCGGCGGCGGTTTGAGTCGGTAAAGTTCCCCGTGGCACACCATGCACGCGACGAAGAGAGTCGCCGTGTATGCGATGATTTGCAGGCGCATCGGCGCATCGGTTCCGGCCGGCAGCACCTGACAAATGAACGCCACTCCCACCACCAGCAAGGCGGTGAAGGTGCCGCGGTGATACCAGCGCGCATGGTCGAAGCAGATGATGAACGTCAGCAGATAAAGACTCAGCGGCAGGACCCACAGAAACGGAATGACCGCGACCTCCTGACACAGCTTGTTGGTCGTCGCCAAGAGCAAGACCGACGCAATCGCGGGCAAACCAACCCAGAGCAGCTTATCGAGTGGCGAGGTGCGTTCCGGCGCTAGTGCGGCGTCGAGGTTCGACGGCCCGGGTGCGGCGTCGTCAATCACGGGCGTGGGCGCCACCTTCGTGTGCGTCCAAAGCCGATACGCACAGTAGCCACAGAACAGCACAAAGACCGCGAGCCCGGCCGACCACATGTTCGATTGGACGTTGCGGGAAAACTTAACCTCGAAGAACGCGGGATAACTCAGCAGCGCGAGCAACGAGCCTACGTTTGAAAGCGCATAAAGCCGGTAAGGCGAGATTCCCGGATTGGTCTGGCTGAACCACTGCTGCATCAGCGGGCCCGTCGACGAGAGCACGAAATACGGCAGGCCAATCGTGACGGTTAGCAGCAGGAGAATCCGGATGTTGGGATCGCCATCGACACTCGTTTTCCACCCGTCGCCCGGCGTGATCGGCAGCACCGCCAGCGACAGCGCCAGCAGCACCAGGTGCAGGATCACTTGCTGGCGCGGCTTGAGGCGGGAGGAGGAAAAATGTGCGTAAGCATAGCCGCCCAACAGCACCGTTTGAAAAAAGAGCAGACAGGTCGTCCACACGCCTGGACCGCCGCCAAACCACGGCAGGATGTATTTTCCGATCAGCGGCTGCACCTGGAAGAGCAGGAACGCACCGGTGAAGATCGTTAGGGCGAAAGGAAGCATGGAGGGGTTGGCGAAAGAAAAAACGCGAGTCTCGTAGGTGCACGCGTGACGCGGCGCGAGAACCAAAGTTCCGGCGCCGCGCGCTTTCCGCGTGCTGCTGCGCGCCGCCGCATCCCAGTTTCTGTCCGCGCCCTTTCTCGGATCGACACTCGGATGCACTTTGCGACGCTCGGTCTCGTGCGTCCCTCTCCGTCCCGGCCGGCTGGCAAAACTCGTCCATCTGCCGCCGCAGCGAGCGTCCTTTCCCTCCGCGATCTCAACCGCGCCACGCTCGCGCGCCAACTCCTGCTTGCGCGCGCCGACCTCGAGGTCAAAGAGGCGCTCGAGCGCGTAGTTGGCCTCCAAGCACAACTCCCCGGGCCACCGCATATCGGGCTCTGGACCCGCCTGCGCGACTTCAAGCGGGAAGCTTTGGCGCAGAGCTACGCGGCGCACACCGTGGTGCGCGCACCGCTGTGGCGCGGCACGCTCCATCTCGTCAGCGCGGCAGACTACGCACAATTTCGCGCCGTCGTGGCGCCGATGCTGCATCGGACGTTCGCGAGCATGGACGCCAATCGGCTCAAGGGGATCGATCCCCACGCGCTGGCCGCGGAGGCGCGCCCGTTTTTAGAAAACGAACCGCGCACGCAGGACGAGGTGCGCGATTTCCTCGGCGCGCGCCATCCCAAGCTCGATGTGCGCATGGTCGGCCACGCCGTGCGCTTCCACCTCCCGCTCGTGCAGGTGCCTGAACCCGGCGCCGGTTCGTGGGATTTTCCGGCGATGCCCCGTTTCGCGCTGGCGGAGCGCTGGCTCGGGCGCGCGCTCGGCACTGCGCACGATCCCCATCAATTAATTCGGCGCTACCTCGCCGCCTTCGGCCCGGCGAGCGCGCGCGATTTTCAGACATGGTCCGGCTTCGCCGCCAGGGAGGCGTTTGAAGAGTTGCGTCCCAAATTGCGCGTTTTCGCCGACGAGACCGGGCGCGAACTCTTCGACTTGCCCGATGCACCTTTGCCGGGCGGCGAGACCCCCGCGCCAGTGCGCTTTTTGCCGGAATACGATAACTTACTCTTGGCCCACACCGACCGCAGCCGCGTGATCGCCGAGGCGTTTCGGCCGAAAGTGTTCCTCCCGGGGTTGCGCGTTGCCGCCACGGTGCTGCTCGACGGCTTCGTGCGCGGCACTTGGAAAGTCGCCCGCGCCAAATTGCTCGCGACACTCACCATTTCACCGCTGGCCCCACTCACGCGGAAAGACCGCGATGCCATCCTTGCCGAAGCGGAGCCTCTCGTCCGTTTCCTCGAGCCGGAGGCGGACAAGATCAGCATCGCGATCGCGCCTTTGTGAGCAGGCCAAGTTGAAGGAACTAATCCGATTGGGCGTGAGTCCTCACTGCGCATGCTCCAGCCTGCGTCCATGAAGTTTGGTTCGGCCTGGGTTCTCGTCGTCACCTTGCTGCTGACGCTCACGCGGGCAGCCGCTGAGGAACTCCGATTCTCCGCCACGCTCGGAGTTGCCGAGCGCACCGCGAGCGGCTTGGCCAAGCTCACGTCCGATCAAGTCGCAGTCATCGATGCTTTGGTGCGCCGGGACACCTCCACGCAAGTCTCGAAAGCCGCACCCGCTGGTGAAAAAGCTCCCACCACTTTCTCGCAACGCATCAGCGGCGAGGAGCGCAAGACAGCCGGTCTCGTAACGCTGCCCGCGGGCGAGGTCGCGCAACTCGACGCGCTGATCGAGCGGCACCAGACCGCCCGACTCGCACGTTCCCTGCTGGCGCCGCCCTCCTACATCAGCCGGACGTCCCGGATGACACCCACCGAACGAAAAAAGGAGCGCGAAATCCACGGCTCGTTTTCGCTCAGCTACGGCGTCGGTAGCGGCGGATACAGTGAGAAGTCCGGTTCTATGGTCATGACGATGGACGATCCCGCCCGCGGCTATTCGATTTCTTTTGGCTATACCGAGTCGCACATCAAAGGCGGCCACGGCGTTTACCGCGATCCGTTCTACGACCACCACCAGCGCACGCTGCCGCCGGACGATCCGTTTCGACCGTAGCGATTGGACGGACGCCGGCGGAGGACACTGCCCGGTGATAACAAAAAAAGGCGGACCCGAAGGTCCGCTTTTTTTCCATTTAACGCGGCGCCGTCAAACCGGTGGCCGACCTTTAAAGGCACTGACGATCGCCGAAATGATCAGCAGAACGAGGAAGACGAAGAACAAGATCTTTGCGATTTCCGAGGCAGTGCCGGCGACGCCGGTAAAACCCAGGAGACCAGCGATGATCGCAATGACGAGGAACGTTAAGGTCCATCTAAGCATGGTAGTGGTGAGTCAGGATTGAGGGTAACAGGGCAGGGAGATGTTTGGCGTGTCGAAGCATGCGACTTAGCCACACCCGCTGACCTGCGACGGGCCAGGGCAGTTCTTCGGGGCCCACCCGGAGCGTAACATAGGAGATTCCCCTTGCACCGAACTCGTGCGTCGCGATTCCAACTGCCCTACCGCCCCGCGTTGCGACTGCGCGAACCGAAGC
>JANPIT010000483.1:0-17873 GCA_031425115.1 Opitutaceae bacterium
CGCCTGATCGACCCGCGCGCCCTTCGTAACACAAAAGCCCCACTGATTTGGGGGCGGCTTCTTTTTTTCCTGTGGATCCGACTCTCCGGAGGTTCTCCGGCTGGCTCCGTGTAGCTGCGAGCGCCAGCGAGCGGAGATGAACCACTCGCTGGCGCTCGCAGCTACGAAGACGGGGAGAATGGCACACGCCCGTTTGGCTGACGAACTCCGGCGCTCTACCCGCGAGCGCCACTGCCCGATCGGCGTTCGACAGCCCGCGCCACGGAGCAATCTCCTCAGGGCGTCCACACGCCCGCCTGCAGCGCCACGAGATCGTTCGGCGTGATCTGCCGGCTGTTCCCCGTGACCGTATCCAAAATTGCGAGCGCACTGGTCCGGCGGTCGCGCACGGTGCAGACCACATGACGGCCGTCGCCCAGCCAGCTCGGCTCCATCGCGTCGTAGGCCGCCTTCGAGACGACCTCGGCTTTACCCGCCGCGAGATCCACCACCGCGATCTGAAACTTGCCGCCGCCCACGCGCACGGTGCACACGAGCTTGTCGCGGTCGACGCGGTTCCAATCCGGCTCGGCGGAAAATGCATAGCCCGTCGTGATGCGGCGAGGCGTGCCGCCGCCCGCGGGCATCACATAAAGTTGCGGCGTCGGCTCACCCATCGCGAAAACGATCTGGCTGCCGTCGGGCGAGAAACACGGTGAGGACTTTGAAACATCCGACCGCGTGCGGGGCGTGGCCTGCTTGCCTTGCGCGTTGGAAACGTAGATCTGCGCCGGACTCTCGCCCGCAATCATCACCACCTGCTGACCGCTGGGGCTGTAACGCGCACCCATGTTTGTGCCTTTGTAGTTCGCGAAGATATCTTTCCGTGTAGTCGCCGGATCCAACAGGTAGATATCCGGCGCGCCGGTCTTGAAATAACTCGTGTAGATAATTTTCGCACCGTCCGGCGACCACCGCGGCCACATCGCCAGCGCACCATCTCGCGTCAATTGCTTCGCGTCGCCCAGAAACAAATCCGACGAATAAACCTCACTCTTGCCCGTGCGCTGCGAGAGAAACGCAAGGCGCCCGGTGAAGAAGCCGCGGAGCTGCAGCCCGTTGGTTTTCACCACCGCCGCATCTGCCGCTTTCAGGAGTGCGTGCCGCGGCGAGGTGCCGGCGGCGGTCTCGGTGCCCACCACCGCGGCGCCTTTGAGGATGTCGACGCGCACCTGATTGCCGCCGCTGGTGAATTTGAATTCGTAGGCCGGCGGACGCGTCCCGCGAATGTCGTAGCGCCCGTGCGCGCTGAAGGCCAGACGCGCGAGTTCCTGCAGGTCGTTCGTGTTCGCCGTGACGCGAATCGGAATTGTCTGATTATCGACGGTGATGATCACATCGCCGAGCTTGCGGGGGGAAGTTTGCGCGACGGCAGCCGTGACGAGGACGGCGGCCAGCAGCAGGAATCGGGAGAAATTTTGCATCGAGGAATGAGGAGTCGCTAATCGCAGCGACCGGAGGTATTTCTATTTGCTCCGCTTGGCGGCACAACAACTCTTAATTGCTCACAATCGCATCATCGTGACGTCCGACCAAATCAAAGAGCATCTCAAGCAAGTGAAGTATCCCGGCTTCAGCCGCGACATCGTGTCGTTTGGGCTGGTCCGCAGCGCGGGATTTCACGACGGCACCGTGAAAGTCGCGGTCGCGTTGACGAGCAACGATCCAAAGACGCCGCTGCAGCTAAAAGGGGATATCGAGAAAGCCCTGCGCGGTCTGCCGGGCGTGAAGGACATCATTGTGGAAATCGCGGTCTCCGCCGCAAAGGCACCCGCTGGCACCGCGCCCGTCGCCACGGGCGGCAATCTCGCGGGCAACGCTGCCGCTCCGAAGAAAATCCGTTACGCCGTCGCCATCGCTTCCGGCAAAGGCGGCGTGGGCAAGAGCACCTTTTCCGTGAATCTTGCCTGCGCCCTCGCGCAGGTGTTGGCGTCGCAAGGCCGCGCGGGCCGGGTCGGTCTGATGGATTGCGACATCTACGGCCCAAGCGTGCCGTTGATGATGGGCCTGAGTGGCCGCCCGCAGGTGGAAGGCGACGGCGCCGACGCGATGCTGGTGCCGATGGAGCGCCACGGCGTGAAGGTCATGAGCATGGGCTTCCTCGTCGACGACAACACGCCGGTCGTCTGGCGCGGCCCGATGATCATGAAGACCGTGCAGCAATTCGTGCAAAACGTCCTCTGGGGCGAGCTCGACATCCTGCTCATCGATCTGCCGCCCGGCACGGGCGACGCGCAGCTCTCGCTGGTGCAAACCATCCCGCTCGACGGCGCCGTGATTGTCACGACGCCCCAAGCCGCCGCGACCAACATCGCGCGCAAGGGCGGCCTAATGTTTCAAAAAGTAAACGTGCCACTCCTCGGCGTCGCGGAGAACATGAGTTACTTCGAGGATCCCGCGGGCCAGCGCCACGAACTTTTCGGTTCGGGCGGCGGCATTATCACCGCGGAAAAGCTCGGCACGACATTGCTCGGCCAGGTGCCTCTCGTCCCCGAAATCCGCGCGGGCGGTGATTCCGGCACGCCGATTGTCGTCGGAATTCCCGAAAGTCCGGCCGCGAATGTGTTTCGAGAAATCGCGGAAACCTTGCTCGCGCGCTTGTCGAAACCGGCTGCAGCCCGCCTGTGACGTTTCGGAAAAATTGCGGGCATTGACAGCACCCGTCACGTCGCTCTCATTTTGCTTCGCGCTTCATGACTCACCCAGCTCAAGAGCCCTCGACGTCCCGGGAATTCGTCAAACAATCGAGTCTTTATCAGGAGTTTTTGGCCGAGCGGGAAGAAATCCTGAAGCACAAGTGGCTCGAGTCTGAGCGCCTCGGTTACGATATCGGTTTCGAACGCGCGTTGCTCGATTGGATCCGGAAACATCGCGAAAGCTGGCGCGCCGCGCGTCGGCAACAGCAGCACCAACAGCAACAAGCGAGCGGCCTTTCCACCTCGCCGTTCAGCGCGCCCCGTGCGGCCCAGAAGAGCGGTTAAGCTCGGCGCGCGGGCGACTAGCCAGCGTTGGCGTCGATCATCGGCGGCGAAAACCCGGCATCCGGCCACAAAAAAGCCGGACCACGTGAGTCCGGCAGAAATGGATCGGGTTTAGCCGAAGACTTACTTGATCTCCTTGTGCAGCGTGTGGCGCTTGAGGAAGGGGTTATACTTCTTCTTCTCGATGCGCTCCGTCACGGTCTTCTTGTTGCGGAAGGTGAGGTAACGGGAGGCCGGCTTGCCCTCTTTCTTGGCTTCGGTGCACTCCAAAGTGACTTGTTCTTGCATGGTGTTAAATAGATTGAGGGGTCAGAGAAAAGGCGCCGCCCCGACTGGTGCAACCACAATATCAAGGCTTCTGCAGACCGGGCGCCGCCACCTTCGGACGGGTGAAGGCACCGGCAGCGACCGCAGGGTTGGCCTCGATCTTCAGGATCTTCGTTTGCTGCGTGGCCTGGCCATCCGCTGCGATCGTGATCCGGTGAGGCAACAATACCCCGGCTACTGGCCGAAAATCATCGAAGTGCGTGACCACCTGGATCTTTCGCCCTGAAGGACTCGTCCGATGATCGACCCGCATCACGATAAAATAGGTCTCATCGTCCAGCAGCACCGAGAACGTTTCCCTGAGCTTATGCGTCACGAGCACGCGCAGCAGTTTGCGCCCGCCCGCCTCCACTTCCCCGGCAAATTCCAACGTATACCCTCGCGCCGTGCCCGCCACGAGCGGGTCGTCGAACTCCGCATCGGCCGCAAAGACCCGCGCGGAGGTATCCGCCATCTCGCGATATTTGGGCGGCCAAGTGCCAGTATCCAACTCCCACGGTGGCTCCGTGCCATCAGTTCCCTGCACGAGGCTGCGCTCGCCCTTCTGCGTTTCCAGCCGCAGTTTTGCCGGCCGCGCCGCGAGCAACGTGAATCGCACTTCCTTGCCCCCCGCAATGGCCTGGCCGCTCGCCTGCAGCGCCGATAGGGCCTCCACCCGCTCCTTCCCCCCGATCGCCTCGAGGTGAATGCGCGCGAGATCAGCCGCGCGATCAGCGCGCACCGCCGTCGCCAAACCGCACAGGAAAATCCACGAGAACACACATCGCATGGCCCACGGTGACACGACGCCAAACCCGTCGACAAGCCTGCGCGCGCATTTGAGATTGTTCGCCCTTCTGGCCCCGACCATAGACCGCGACTGCAACGCATGGCCGGCCCACTCACCCGCATCCTCTCCGACGTGCATTTCGGCGATCGCGCCAGCCGGGTGGACCGCTTGGGGCAGCTCCGGCCCCTGCTCGATGGCGTCGGGCGTCTCGTCCTGAACGGCGACACGCTCGATACGCGCCCGGGCCCCCTGCCCGCTCACACCGCTGAATGCCACGCCGCCGTGCGCGCGTTTTTCCCGGCCGAAGTTGCCGCCACGAATTTTCTCTCAGGCAACCACGACCCTGATTTTTCCGACGAACACCATCTCACGCTCGCGAACGGCGCCGTGTTTGTGACGCATGGCGACATCCTCTTCGATGACATCGTGCCGTGGAGTGCCGACGCGCCGCTCATCCGCCGACTCATCGCTGCGGAGCTACGAAAGATCCCGGTCGGGCAGCACCCTGATCTCGACCAACGGCTCGCGTTGTTTCGGCGCGTCGCGGCGGCCATCCCGCAACGTCACCAATCCGAGCGCCACGGCCTCAAATACGCGGTCCGCTTCTTTGCCGACATTGCGTGGCCTCCCCAGCGCGTGTTGCGAATCCTGCGCGCCTGGAGGGAAACGCCCGCGCGCGCGGTGGCCCTTGCGCGCCGCCACCGCCCCACCGCCAAATTCATCGTCAACGGCCACACCCACCGCCCTGGTCTCTGGCCTGACGCTGGCGGTGTTACGGTGATCAACACCGGCTCGTATTGTCCGCCGCTGGGCGGCACCTGCGTCGACGTTACCGAGCACGCCGTCAACGTGCGGCGCGTGGAATTGGTCCGCGGCGAGTTTCGCGTCGGTGCGACGATTGCTGAGTTTCCGCTCGCGACGGGATGAACTTTGACCGAAACACAACCCATGAGCATCGAGTTCGGCTGGTGGAATCGGGACGAAGAGGGGCGCCGTTATCAGGTTAACGCCGTCGTCCATGGCGGCAACATCGAGTGGACGCGTCACCAAGGTCATCATACATCGTGGCTGCCGCACGTGCCCACGGACGACGATCGGGAACGCCTGGTTTACGAGGCAGAGAAACGAGTGCCTCGCCGGCTAATTTCCCAAAAGCAGTTCGACGAGATCAAGCGCCTCAGCGCCAACGAGGGCCCGGGTAGGATTTCCGGCCGCCGCATTACGGGCCTCGGCCCGTCATTTAACTAGCGGGGCCAGCGCTCCAGCCCTGCGAGATGTAACGACGCAGAAAGCCATGAAAGTCTTCCTGGTTTTCTGGCTTCTGAATTTATCTCCTGCATTTACCCGGTTTCATGGTTTCCTGCTCAATCTTGGTCATTTGCAGTCAACCTTTGGGTGCTCGAGTCCTCTAGCGGATCAGCTCCGCGATACGCCGCCAGATCAGTTTGAACGACGGGCAGAATTCCTCCGGGCGCGTCGCCACGCGCGCCGCGACCTCCGCCGGCGCGACCCATTCGCCATACTGAATCTCGAGGGGATCGACCGTGATCGGCCCGTCGTGGCGCAGGCGATACACCCAGACGAATTCCCAGCCAGTCGGTTCGCACGCCTCGATCCGGAACCAGCGTTCGGGCGCCGTCGTCACGCGCACGCCGATCTCTTCGCCCAGCTCGCGCATCGCCGCCGTGTCGTAATCCTCGCCCGCATCCACATGACCGGAGCAGGAGGAATCCCAAAGGCCCGGCGAGAGGTCCTTGAGCATCGAGCGCTTCTGCAGAAACACGCGGCCTTGCGCGTCAAACACCTGCACATGCACCGCCCGATGCCAGAGCCCGGTCGCATGCACTTCGCGCCGCGTCGCGCGCCCGATCACCTCGTCGCGCGCATTTACCACGTCGAACCACTCTTCTCGCGTTTCAGCCATGCGCGGAAGCACATGGGGACGCGCCGCGTCGTTCAAGCTTCTGGAGCCCGTTCGGTCTGGTCGGCAAACGCGCTGTCAGCATGCCCAGCGGGACCGCCCTCGGCTGAGGGGCGCGCTCAGCGGATGAAGGGATCGTTGAAGACCGCAGTGGCGAGTTGGCTGTTGTCGTGCGAGGTGACGGCGAAGCCGACGAGCGCGGAGCCGGTGGGGAACGTCACAACGCTAAGCTGCGTCCACGTGACGCCGTCGCGCGAAACATAGCTCGTGATCTGGTTGCCCGCGCGCACGAGACGCACCCAATACGGCACGGTCGCGCCCCACGGACCGGGTGCGAAAGAAGTCGCGTCGCCGGTGGACTGGCGTTGCTGCAAACCGAGACCGTTGCCGGGGGTAAGCGCGAGAAACACATTGCGTGCGCCAGGCGCGAGCGACTCGCGGATCATCACGCCGGCCTTGGCCCAGCCATGCGCGGCGGTGAAGGACGCGACTTGCGCCTCCACCGTGCAGTCGCCGGGCAGCGTGCGATAGAGGAAGCGGAAGGAATCGCTTCCATCCCAGATGTCGGCACCTGAGCCGCGGATCGTGATCGAGCTCGTGCCCGTCTCGATCGAACCCGCAACGCCGACCGCGCCGATGTCGCCATTCGACCAGGCGGTCGAGACCGGAGGTGCCGCCGTGGTGGTGGCGGTCGCGGTGTTACTGTAGCCGGAGAGCTGGTTATTCGTGCCCAGCGCACGGATACGGTAGTAATAGGTCGTGCCCGCCGTCAGCCCGGTCTCCGCATAGCGCGTGGCGTTGCGCGGCGTGAGAGAGGGCGGAAGCAGGGTGAAATTCAGGTTGTCGGCCGAACGCTCGAGGCGGAAATCGGTTTCGTTGTCGGAGTTGTCTGCCCACGAGAGATCGATCTGCGTGGTGGAGATGGCGGTCGCGACGAGATTGCTCGGCGCGCTGATCGCGGTGGAAATCGGAGGCGTCACCGGGTTGGTCGTGCCGGGGGGCGTGCCCGCCGTCACCACGATGCTGTCGAAGGTCGCCGTGGTCAGGGTGCCGTCATTGTGACTCGTGGCCGCGAGGCCGACCTGCACCGTCGCGCCCCACCCGAGCGTCACGGTGCCCACCGTCGTCCACGTCGTGCCGTTGGTCGATTCGTAGCCGGTGATGACGTTGCCCGCCCGCAGCAGGCGCACCCAGCGTGGCAGCGTGCTCGAGGGCGTGCCGCTTGCACTTTGCGACGCGCCGCTCGTGGCGGCACGGTATTGGAATGCCGCGCCCATCCCCGCCGCCACACACATGAACGCGTGCCGCGAGCCTGGTGCAAGCGACTCGCGCAGCATGACGCCCGCCTTGGCCCAGGGATGGGTGTTCGTCAGGCCGGTGACGCGTGCGATGATCTCGCCATCACCCGTGAGCGCTTGGTAGCGGAAATGAAACTCGTCCGCCGCGTCCCAGATGTCGGCGCCCGAAGCGCGTAATGTGACTACTCCGCCCGTCTCACTGGCGCTGCCGGCGGTCGCGACCGTGCCGATGTCCTGCGTGCTCCAGCTTCCTGGTAGCGAAGTCGGCGGCGCAGCCGGAGTCGTGACGGGCGCTGCGGTGGAATACAGCGACGCTACGAGACCCTGCACTGCGCGCACGCGGAAATAGTAGGTCGTCTGCGGCGCGAGGCCGGAGATCGTGGCAGAGGTGGCGTTGGCGGTCGCATTGCCGCTCGCGCTGAACGAGACATTGTCGGTCGACCGCTCGATCTCGAAACCCGTTTCAGTGGTTGCCAGATCGGTCCACACCAGCGCGACGGTCGTCGATGAGCTGGCCGTCGCCGCGAGATTGGTCGGAGCGGCGAGCGCCCCTGGTGGCACGACCGGGGTGTTGCCGCCGGTCAGCGAGAGCTGATCGAAGGTCGCAGTCGCGAGCGTGCCATCGTTGTGGCTCGTCACCGCTAGACCGATGAAAACGGACGAAGGCAGCGGCAGCGTGATCGTGCCGACGGGCGTCCACGCGAGGCCATCGGTGGATTGGAACCCGGTGATCGTCGAGCCCACGCGCGTAAGGCGCAACCAGCGCGGGGTCGTGCTGCTGCCACCGCCACCGCCCGCCGTCTCGGAGGCCGCACCGGCCGCGGCGCGACGCTGCATCACGACGCCGAAATTCGGCGTAAAGCCGAGAAACGCGTTTCGCGCGCTCGCGGAGAGATCGTCGCGAATCATCACGCCGGCCTTGGCCCACGCATGCGTGTTGGTCAGGCCGGTGATGCGCACCACGATCTCGCCGTCGCCCGTGAACGCTTGGTAGCGGTAACGAAACTCATCTCCGCTCTCCCAGATATCGCTGCCCGATCCCATGAGGGTGATCGCGCCGCCGGCCTCGCTGGCACTGCCGGCGGCGGCGACGCCTCCGATGTCGAGCGTTTGCCACGTGCCGGCGGGCGTCGAGGGCGGCGTCGTCGCCACCTGGGTGGTGACGGTGGCGACCGCCGAATACGCGGACGCCTCGGGCCCGCGGATCGCGCGAATGCGATAATGATACAACGTGCCGGCGGTGAGCCCGCTGTTCCCGGTGGTCGTGACGTCCGCGCCCACGGTGAGCACCGTGGCAAACGTGTCGCCATCGGTGGAGCGCTGAAGCTCGAAACCGGTTTCGTTGCTCGAGGCGTCGATCCAGCGCAACGAGACCGCGGTGCTCGAAAGCGGCGTGGCCACCAGACCCGTAGGCGCAGCCGGCGCTCCCGACACCGGCGTCGTCGGCGTCGTCGTGGTGCCAGTGATTGCGACCTGGTCGAAAAGCGCCGTGGTGAGCATGCCGTTGGCGTGGCTCGTCGCCGCGAGACCGATGTAAACGGTGGCCGGCAAAGCCACCTGCGCCGTGCCGAGCGAAACCCAAGTCGTGCCATTGTCGGATTGATAACCCGTGACCGTAGTGCCGGCGCGCACCAAGCGCAGCCAGCGCGGCGCGGACAACCACTGCGCGGCGCCGAGCTCGGTCGTGCCGTTGGTCGCAGCGCGCGACTGGAGCATCGCGATGTAGCTCGCGTTCACGAACGCGAGCGCGTTGCGCGCACCCGGTTCCAGCGATTCGCGAATCATCACGCCGGCCTTGGCCCACGCGTGCGTGTTTTCGAGCTGCGTGAGGCGCGCGACGATCTCACCGTCGCCCGTGAGGGCCTGATAGCGGAAATGAAATGCATCCGAGACATCCCAGATGTCGGCGCCCGCGGCGCGCAAGGTCACGACGCCGTTGACCACGGTGGCGCTCCCCGCCGGGGTGGCGCCGCCGATGCCGCGATCGGCCCACGTGCCCGCGACCGGTTGTGTGTCCGGAATCGACGGCGAGACGCTCAGCGTGACCGGCACGCTCGTAACCGCGCCGAAGGGATTGACGATCGCAACCTCGTAGTTGCCGGCATCGCTCAGGCGAACGTTCGCGAGCGTCAGCACACGTTGGTGGCCGTCGCCGAGCGGCTGGCCGTTCTTGCGCCACTGAAAGCTGAGCGGCTGACTGCCGGTGACATCCACGGTGAAGATCGCCGTGGCGCCCTCGACGGCGCTCTGGGCCACGGGCGCGCTGGTGATCGCCGGTGGCGTCGCCGGCATCAGCGGACCGGAGTAGACTTGGACGCGGCCCGTGCTTTCCGCCATGCCAAAAGCATTGGTGACCTTGACCGTGTAGTAATCCGCATCGCTAGTTTGGATACTCGCAAAGACCAACGTGGCATCGGTCGCACCGGCGATGGGACTGGAGCCGCGCCGCCATTGATAGGACAACGGGCCGGTGCCCTCGGCCGTCACGCTCAACACGACGCGCATGCCCGGATCGTAATAGCCATCGAGCGGCCGCGCGGTGATCGCGGGCGCGACGCCCGTCGTGCCCGTGCCGTCCGTGCTGCCGCCGACCGGCACCTCGGTGAAGGGCGCGCCCCGCTCGTTGCCGCTGCGAACGGCGAGGAGGAAGCGGAAATCGCTATAGTGCTCCAAACGATTCGTAATGAAGACACCATACCCGCCAGAGTCGGCGGGTTGGGCGTTGGCGAAAGTAAGCGTGGCGCTTGTCGCGCCGGCGATGGTCGTGCCGTCCTTAGCCCTAAACCAGCGATACGTGAGACCTTCCCCCATTGCGGTCACGAAGAGCGTGGCCGTGCCGCCACTGAGTGACCAAGCATCGGGAGAAACCTCCACGATCAGCGGGGCCTTGCCCTCGTCGTAGCCGGGCGCGAGCGAGAGCAAAGTGGGGGCGCTGGTGGCAGTGCCGGCGGAGTTGGCCAGCACCAGATGATACTGGCCCGCGTCGGCCGCAGTGAAGCGGCGGTCGGCGAGCGTTCGACGAAAACCATTGAAAGAGCTGTCAGTGGCGTCGGGTATGGGTTTGCCGTCCTTGAACCATTGATACCGGCCAAAGCCCGTGCTGCTGGTCAGAAGGTTGATCCAATCACCGACGCGCAGCGCCTGGCTCGGCGTGATGCCGGTGATGGCGGGGGGCGTCGTCGCGGGATTTGGCGGCAACTCGACTACCAGCGATGCCGCGTCGGTCACTGTGCACGAGCTGCCGTGGAAGACTGCGACGGAGTAGTGAGTGACGGTTTCCGGGACGGTGAGGTTGATGGTGAAACTTCCACCGATCGGCGCGCTAGTGGTGATCGGCACGCCGTTGCGCATCCAGATATAGGTGAGCGGCCCGGGAGCGGTTGCGCCGATGGTAAAGGTTGCGGACTGATCCGAATGCACCGTGCGACTTACCGGCTGCGCGGTGATAAAGGGCCGTTGCGCAGTGAGCACGGAGAACGAACGCACGACGCTCGCCGCGGCATTGTAGGTGCCATTGCCCGCCTGTATCGCGCGAATGGTGACGATTCCTTCGTAGCCGGCGAAGACCAGCGTCGAGCCCGCGATCGTCGCGGGGCCCCCGGCGATTTCAAAACTTACCGGCAGGCCTGAGCTCGCGCTCGCGGTGAGAGCGATGGGGGTCAGCGACAACAGCCGGTCGGGCAGCGGCGCGAACGCGATCGACTGCGTTTGTTTTGCGGCAGCGAGCACGAGAGTCTCGGTGGTGGCGTGACGATTACGGTCGCCGGGCTGGCTGGCGCGCACCGTAACGGGCCCGGCGTCGAGGAGCGTGAGTTGGGTGCCGGTGAGCGTTGCGTTGCCGCTCGCGATCGCGAGCGTGACGGGCAAACCGGAAGTCGCGGTCGCCTGGACGGAGAAAGCGGTGCCGAGGGCGAGCGCAGCGGGCAGCGGGACGAAGGCGATGGCCTGCGGCGCCTTTTCGACCACCAGCATGTATTCCGGCGGTCCGTCGAGGGCCACCCGGATTGTATCGTCAGCACGCAGTCCAAACGGATAGATGCCCGCCTCGAGCGGCACGCCGTTGCGGTATTCGGGCCAGATACGATCGCCCTGCGGGATCGATATCCGCGCGATTTTGGGGCGCCCGTCGTAAACTTGTTGCAGGCCGAGCACGGTCGGAGTGGTCGTGATCGGGAGGATTCGCAATTCGGCCGAAACCACGCCGTGATAAGGCAGGTCGCTCACCGTCGCATGCGCGTAGTAGGTGCCCGGATCGACCGGCGGGCCCGTCATCGCAAAGCCGTTCGTGCGCGTGTAGCGCATCGAGACCGCGAGCCCGGACGGATCAGTGGTGGCCGAGACGCTCAGGGGCTGGCCATCGTAGGTTTTCGTGCGCACGCCGACGATGGAGATGCCCACGACGCTCAGAACCACCGGCTCGCTCGTGATCGAGCCAATGCTGTTCCAGACGCGCAACGTGTAGGGGCCCTCGTCCGAGCGCGCAGCCGCCGCAAACACGATCTGATGATTCGTCGCGCCAGCGACCGGTGCGCCGTCTTTGAACCACTGATACGAGAAAGGCTCCATTCCGATGACGAAGCCGGCCAGCGTGGCGCGTCCGCCGGCCGCCACGGATTGCGGGCGAGGCGGCGTGGTGAAGACCGGCGCGGAGGTGACAGTGAGCGTGACGCGGTCGCTGCCTTTGCCGGCATAAGCCGTGGAAAGTTCCACGTGGTAGCGGCCGGCATCGGTGGCCTGGACATTCGGCAGCGTAAGCGAGGGGCCGGTGGCGCCGGTAATCCGGCCGTTCTCACCGTGCCACTGATAACTCACGGGGTCGGTGCTAAACACCTCGATCGAAAAGGTGACGCTGGCCCCGGGCGAAGCGACCTGCGCGGCGGGCTGCGTGACGATTCGGAAATCGCGCACCGTGAGGGTGGCGGCCGTGCTGGTCACAGAACCGTAGTCGTTGGTTACCCGCACCGCATACCCGCCGGCTTGATCAAGGGTCACATTGGTGAGAGAGACGATCTCCTGGGTGCGGCCGGCGAGGAGAGTGCCGTCCTTAAACCATTGATACCGCAGTGGTGGTGTGCCGTCGGCGCCGACTTCGAATTGAGTGGATCCGGAACTGCCGGCCCATGCGACTTGCGGCGACGGCTGACGGACGATCTGCGGTGGTGACGATTGAGCCAGCAATGCGGGGCACGCCTGGAGCAAAGCAAGAAATACCAAGCCGGGGAGAAACACCCGAAACGGCGCACGACGGGAGCGAGCAAGCAACTGACGCGGGACGCTGCGGTCGGAAAGGTGCATAGATGGTGCCGCTGAGAACCGCCGCCAATCGAGCGAGCCTGGTAGTCCAGCTCGTAATCTACCGCAGCGCTCTTCGATGTGACAGTGGGTGCCCGGCCCAATTCGGGGCTTGGCGGACCCCAACGATGCACCGCCTGCCTGACGCGCCAACCACGGCCATATCGTTCGTTTCACGCTCGACCAGAAACGCGCCGGTTGATGGACGGGCGGTTGGGGTCCCACTTTTCCTTTGTCATCGCCGGTCCTTCGTGTCCTTTCGTCCCCTCCCCCACCGGAAAACACCATGGCAAAAATCGAGGTCAACAAGGTCGCAGAGATTCTGAAGAAGAACGAAATTTCCCCGGCCATCCTGCGGCGGATCGTGGAGGAAATGAATCTCGCGGCCCAGCCGGAGGGACCGGAAGGCGACAAGCCGCCCGCGGTGAAAAAACAGTTCGTGATCCTGGTGAGCGATCCGGAGGGCAAGCTCCCGAAACACGACTTCGTTGGCTGGGTGCTGCAGATTCCGGAAAACGAAAGCGTTGCGACGACCCAGGACCGCATCTTCCGCAGCTCCTACGACTACAACACGACGAAGAAGGGCCAGCTGCTCCCGGTGAAGACGATCGGCGAAGCGATCGAAAACGTGCCGGCGAAATTCTTCAAGGAAGCGGACGTCTGGGTGAAATCAAAGACCCCCGTTCTGGTCCTGAAGACGGACAACGAGATTCCGAAAGAATAGCGGCGGGCAAAGTGGATCGAGTTCTACCGCGGCATCCGGCTCCCCCAACGGGTGAGGCCGCCGACGGGCGACACGCCCGTTCGCTTACTTCCCTTCCGTCAGCCCGAATTTCCGCGGGTTGAAACCGCGTTCGCGCAATGCTTCCGCGAGCGCCTTGCGGTCGAGTTGCGCGCCGGGCTTCACGCCGTTGGCCTGAAACCAGCCCTGCTTCATCTCGAGCGCGAACTGCAGGCCGCTGCTGCGGGACGCGACCGATTTTTCGTCGAAGGGATGCAGCGGATAAATTTCCTCCAGCACGCCCGCCGTATTGAAGAAACCAATATCGAGCGCGGTTGGCGTGTTGCGCATCCAGAAACTCATCTGCTGCGGCTTCTCATAAACGAAAATCATCCCGTCATCCGTCCCGAGATCCTTCCGCTCCATCAACCCCCGCTGCATCTCCCCTTCCCGCACGGCAAGTTGCATGCGCGCCGCCTTGCCGCCGACCTTGATGGGAAAATATTCCGCCAGCCCCTTCGGGCTCGTCGCCGCGACGGTGAGCATGTTGGCCGCTTTTTCCTTCGCGCAGCCTACGAGCCCCGGCGCCGCGACGGCCGTCAGTGCCACGAGAACGAGAGCGAACGTGCTGCGGCAAACCGGATTTGCATTTTTCACTGAGGCGGTGGCTAATGCCCGACACGCCGCAACTCAACCACTCTCTTTCCGTGCCCGGCAAAAACGTCCCGCCTCCGCTCCTCTACGCTGACACCGAACGCAGTGCCGACGTGCTCTATTTTGGGCGCGTCAACGTGCCCGACGCCTTCATTGCGTTTGCGTTGCGCGGGAAGAAATACGCCATCGTCAGCGCCTTGGAGTTTGCCCGCGTGAAGAAGACGTCGGACTTCGACGTCGTGCTCCCCCTCGAAGGCTACCTCAAACGCGCCCGCGAGCTATGGCCACAGCGCCGGTGCGGTGCGGCCGAGGTCATTTATCTGGTCGCAAAGGATTTCAAACAGACGCGGTTCACCGTGCCCGAGGACTTTCCCGCTGCGGTTTACGAAAAACTCTACGAGCTCGGCCTCGATCTCGTCGTGGCGGACGGTGCGCTCTTTCCAGCTCGAGAGATCAAGACGCCCGCCGAAGCCGCCGCGATCCGCGAGGGCAATCGTTGCAGCGCGCTCGGGTTCGCCGCCGCAGAGCGTCTGTTGCGCGCCAGCCGGATCCGCGGCCGCACGCTTCTCCACCGCGGCGAAGTGCTCACGAGCGAACGGGTGAAATTTGCGATCGAAGTCGCCTGCCTCGAGGCTGGCGCCGTCTCCGCCAACACGATTGTCGCCGGCGGCGATCAGGGGTGCGATCCTCACGAGCGCGGCTCCGGGCCCCTCCGCCCGCATGAGCTGATCGTCGTGGATATTTTTCCCCGCGTGACCCGCACGGGTTTCCACGGGGATATGACGCGCACCTTTTTGCGCGGCCGCGCCAGCGATGCCCAACGCCAGCTCGTCGCCACGGTGCGCGCCGCACAGCTCGCCGCCTTGAAGGCGATCCGCGCCGGAGTGAACGGCCGCCTGGTGCATAGCAAGGCGGTCGACCTGTTTCAGGCCCGCGGATACGAGACCCGGCACTCGCCGCACGGCTCGGTGGGATTTTTTCACGGCACCGGCCACGGCCTGGGCCTCGCGGTGCACGAGCCGCCGCGCATGAGTGCGGCGGTCGATTACCCCTTGCGGAAAAACTCCGTCGTGACCGTTGAGCCCGGTCTCTACTATCCGGGTCTCGGCGGCTGCCGCATCGAGGATGTCGTGCAAGTCACAGACGCCAAACCGAAACTGCTTTCACGCTATCACTACGATTGGGAATTCTGATGAAAGGCCTTTCTCCGCTCCTCAAGAAAATCACCCGCCTGCGTGTCCTCGTCGTCGGCGACGTAATGCTCGACCATTACATCTGGGGCGACGCCACCCGCATCTCGCCGGAAGCGCCCGTGCCCGTGGTCGACATCGCGCGCGATTCGTGGACCGCCGGCGGCGCCGCCAACGTCGCGCTCAACATCGCCTCGCTGGGCGCCCGCTGCACCGTGGCTGGCTTTATCGGTCGTGACGAAGCGGGCGAAAAACTGACGGCCATCCTGCACGCCAAGAAAATCGCCACTGTCTCGACGCCCGGCGACGCCCCCACGATCGTCAAGACACGCGTGCTCGTGCAGCACCAGCAACTCTGCCGGCTCGATCGCGAGGCCGCGCCCACGGCGTATGCGTTCGCCGTCACCAAGGTCGATGCGTTGCTCGCGCAGCGGATCAAGGATTGCGACGCCGTGATCATGTCCGATTACGCCAAGGGCATCCTCAACGATCAGCTCGTGGCCCACATCACGCGGCTCGCGCGTGCCGCCGGCAAATTCGTCGCGCTCGATCCCAAGCCGAAGCGCCATCTCGCGTTTCACGGACTTGATCTGATCACGCCGAACAAACGCGAATCGCTGCAGCTCGCCGGCATCGAGCCCGTCCCCCATGCGCCGTTTCCTGCCACGGAGGTTTGCGCGCGCCTGCACGAACGCTACGCCACCAAGCATCTCGTCATCACGCTGGGCGAAGACGGCATGCTGCTCAGCTCGGATGGCAAGATTCTCAAGACGATCCCCACCGCCGCCCGCGAAGTCTACGATGTATCCGGCGCAGGCGATACGTCCCTCGCCGGCCTCGTCCTCGCGCTCGCGGCGGGAGCTTCGCTCGAGACGGCGGCTCATTTCGCGAACGCAGCCGCCGGCGTCGTCGTCGGCAAGCTCGGCACCGCCACCGTCACGCCGCAAGAGCTCATCGCCTACGTCAATCATCAGTAGCCGACATGGCCAAAGCCCTCTTCCTCGATCGCGACGGCACGCTGATCTACGACAAGCATTACCTCGCGGATCCCGCGGGGGTGGAACTGATCCCAGGCGTGGCTGACGCGCTGCACCGCGCGCGCGAACTCGGTTACCTGCTCTTCATTCACACGAATCAATCCGGGATCGCGCGCGGGCTCTACACGCTCGACGATGTGCATCGCTGCAATGAGCGCATGGAGGAACTGCTGGGTTTGCCGCGGCCGATTTTCACCGAAATCTGCATCTCGCCAGAGGGCCCGGAGGATCCCGTTGTTTACCGCAAACCATCGCCCCGTTTCGTGCAGGAAAGCGTCGCACGTCACGCACTCGACCCACAGCACTGTTGGATGGTCGGCGACCGGACGAGCGATATTGAAGCGGGCCTCGCGGCGAAAATCCGCAGCGCCGCAGTCTGCACGGGCAAATACGATGCCTCGGGTTGGGCCGCGCTCGCGTTCCCCGGCGTGCCCGTGTTTCCAAGCTTCGTGGAATTTGTGGCGGCGCTGAAACGCTGGGAATAACGCCAAAAGCATGAAGCCGCTGACGGATCTCTCTCGAAGCGACGACGACGCGCGCGTGCGCTCGGACAGTGCTTCTCTTTGACAGGATGAACAGGATTTCGAACCAGGATTTACAGGATTCCCGTCCTACGGCGCGGTCACACCGCTATCATATTCTCGGGCGTTCAGATCGGTCCTGAAAATCTTGCCTTCAATCCTGTCAATCCTGTCAAAAAAATGAACTGTGCGCAGAATACCCCAGCTTTCGCATCGCATTCAGTGCTCTCAAAGAAACTCCTGAACCATATGCATTCCCAGCCGCGGTGTTTCACTTCGTTCACTCGGTCTATTCTGGTTAAGTCCGCCCCGCATGCCTGAGCTCGCCGAGGTCGAATTCTTCCGCAAACGCTGGCACCTCGCCGCGCTCGGCGAGCGCGTCGTCCGCGTGCTCACGCACGACAAGAAAAAACTCCTGCGCAAGATCGACCCGCCGGCGCTGCGGCGCGCCTTGGTGGGCACGCAATTCGCCTCATCGCAGACGTCCGCAAAACAGATGCTCTTCCGTTTCGAAGCCGACCGCTGGCTCGGAATCCACCTCGGCATGAGTGGCGAGCTGTCAGTCGCATCGGTCGATCACGTTCCCGGCAAGCACGACCATCTCGTCATCGTCACGGAGCGGCACGCCCTCGTGTTCGCCGACCCGCGCATGTTTGGCAGCGTCGATTTCCACGTGGGCGCCAAGCCTCCGACCTGGTGGAGCCGGATCGCGCCGGCGATCCTTTCACCGGCGTTTACGGTCGCTGTCGTATCCGGCTTCCTCACACGGCGAGCGCGTGCGCCGATCAAGGCCGTGCTCCTGATGCAGGAGCGTTTTCCGGGCGTCGGCAATTGGATGGCCGACGAGATTCTTTGGCGGGCTGCGATTCATCCCGCCCGCCTCGCCGGTTCGCTCTCACCCACGGAGGTGCGCGTGCTTTGGCGCGAGTGTCGCACCGTCTGCCGCCAGGCCCTGACCGCGATTGCCGGGCGGGGCGATACGCTGCCGGACGATCTCAACGTGGGCATTCCGCGCACCTGGTTGTTCATGCATCGCTGGCGCCCCGGCGGGCTTTGCCCCAAGTCCGGAAAATCGCTCGCGCACGCGACGATCGGCGGCCGCACGACGTGCTGGTCGCCCGCT
>JANPIT010000484.1:0-5090 GCA_031425115.1 Opitutaceae bacterium
CAAGGGGCCGACGCTCACCCGGCTGCTGCGAGAGCTGGACCAGATCGACGGCGAATTCTGGATTCGCCTGCTCTACACGCATCCCGCGCATTGGAGCGATGAGCTCATTCAGACCATCGCAGAGTGCCCGAAGGTCGCGCGTTACATCGACATTCCGCTGCAGCATATCAGCGATCACATGCTGGGCTTGATGCAGCGCGAGACGTCGTCCGCCTACATTCGCGACCTGATCAAACGCATCCGCCACGGCATTCCGGGCATCGCGATTCGCACCACTTTCATCGTCGGTTTTCCCGGAGAGACCGAGGCCGACGTCGACGAACTGTGCGAGTTCATTCGGGAAACGAAGTTCGAGCGCCTTGGCGTGTTTCGCTATTCCCAGGAGGAAGGCACCCGCGCCGCCAGGATGGAGGAGCAACTCCCGAAGAAATTGAAAGAGGCCCGCTGGCACCGCGTGATGAAGCTCCAGCGGGAAATCGCCGCGGCCGTCAGCGCGAGCTACGTCGGGCGCACGCTCCGGGTGCTCGTCGAGGAGCCCGGAGTAGCCCGCGGTGAAGCCGACGCACCCGATATCGACGGCCGTATCTATTTACCGATTACAGTGCCCGTTGGCGATTTCGCCCATGTGGATATCACGGGCTACGAGGACTATGACCTCCTCGCGTTGCCCGCCGGCGAAGAGCCCTCGACCCGCAAGATCGCGCGACAAGCGCAGTGAGCACGCCGTGGTGGTGGCGTAACAACACTTAGGATGCGCGCAACGCACCCTAAGTAAGATATAAGTAAATCCGCATTTTGCGGTGGGTCGTCGGTGCGAGAATCTGGGGGCTATCCCCATGCTGTCCGTCACCGAGCTCGTTTACGTATTGCAGCACCTGCGCATTGACGCAGTGCTGAGCGTGAGTCTTGCCGGCGTGGGCTGCGCGGCCGCCCGACGCTGGGCAAGCCGCCGCGGGGCAGAGGCGGACTTTTCCCGCGAAGTCTGTCTCACGGTCGTTGCGGTGGCACTGGCCGGTGCACTGCTTGCTGAGTGGACCGGTCTAATCCTCGGCTATCCCGCGTCCGCAACCCTGATGGCCGTCGCTCTGGCCCGCATCGCCGTCATCGCGGCCTCCATCGTGTTCGGTTTCGTTCTATTGGTCACCTCCCTTCGACTCGCGGTCCTGCGTTCGGAAATCCGGGCGCACGCGGACACGGCGCGCCAGCTCCAGGAGGCAAAGACCGCGGCCGATCAGGCAAACCGCGCCAAGAGCGATTTTCTCGCCGTGGTAAGCCATGAGATCCGGACTCCTTTGAACGCCGTGATGGGGTTTGCCAGCTTGCTCGCCGAGACGCGGCTCGACGATACCCAACGCGGCTATCTGGCCACCATAACGACAGAAGGATCGCGACTGGGATCGTTAATCAACGACATCCTCGACCTCACGAAAATCGAGGAAGGTCGTCTGGTGTTGGAGCGTTTGCCGTTTGCGCCAGTAGAAAGCGCGTCCGAAGTGCTGCGTTTGCTGAGCGTGCGCGCAGCTGAGAAAAATATCGACCTGCGTTTTGAAGCCCAGGTCAACGGCCCCCTGCTGGTCGCGGGGGACCCGCTGCGTTTCCGCCAGATTCTGGTGAACCTGGTTGATAACGCGATCAAGTTCACGCCGCGCGGCTCGGTTACCCTATTCCTGCATTGGACCCCACCTGCCGGTGCCGCCGCTCCGCAAGGCCAGCTCCAAGTGCGCGTCGTCGATACCGGCATCGGCATCGCGTCCGAAAAGCTCCAGGACCTTTTCCAGAAATTCATGCAGGTCGATACTTCGACCACGCGGCGTTACGGCGGCACGGGCCTCGGCCTCGCCATCTGCCGCCGGCTGGTGCGACTCATGGGCGGCGAGATTGAAGTGCGGAGCACCCTGGGTGAAGGTTCCGAATTTGCCTTCACGCTGCCCCTGAGCGACGTCGCTCTGCCGGCCGCGCTTGATACCCCCGCGCCCGAAGCGACGAGCTCACGCAGCCCCCTGCGACGCGTTCTCGTCGTCGATGATATGGAGACCAATCGCTTCCTCCTCGAGGTGTTTTTGCGGCGCAACGGGTTCGAACCCACCCTCGCGGCGGGCGGCCTCGAAGCGATTCGGCTCGCTGCAACGAATACCTACGACGTCATCTTGATGGATCTCCAGATGCCGGACTTGGACGGCTACACCGCTGCTCAGAAAATCCGCGCGGCCGAGTTTCCGGGACGGCATACTCCCATCATCGCACTCACGGCTTCGATCGCCAAAGACACCCGGACGAAATGCCTCGCGGCCGGCATGAACGATCACCTGACCAAACCGCTCGACTTGCGAAAATTCAAACCGCTGCTCGAGGGATACATCTCCGCCGCTGCCACGAAGAGCGGACGCACGGGCAGCTGACGCAGCCCCTGCCTGCTGAACCTCCCGGCGCGCCGCGCCCGATCCGCGCCGCGCCGCGCGGTTATTTCGCCTGGGCCGTGGCCGCTTGCTTCGCCATTTCGGCGATATCCGCCGCGGGCATTACAATAAAAGACGAGCGCCCGTTGGCGAAATGGTTGAGGGCGAGCCCCAACACCTTCCCCTCCAAATCAAAGAGCGGCGTGCCGACCGACAATTCGGTGACGAGATAAAAACGACGCGGCTTTTCCACGATACCCATGACCTCGCTCGCCCGGACCAATGGCACGCGTTGCAGCGACTTCGCCGCGCGCGCGACGTAGAAAAAGTTGCCCAGCACGGCGCCGTCGGCCGCCTCCTCCAACTTCACATGCGCGTAATCGCGCCCCGGCTCTGCGGTCTCCGGCGCCATGAACGCGAGGTCGAGATCGCCATCCTTCAACACAAAACGCGCCGGCACTTCCTTGCCGTCCGCCAGGCGCAGCTTCACCTCCTTGAAATCGACGCCCACCAGCTCGACGGATCGGCCGCCGCCCATGCCCGCTCGCATCGCATCGAATTGCGCCTGCGGATCGACCGCGGCCAGCGTGGTCACCGTGAGGCCGCTCGCGGAGATCACCGTGCCGTTTACTTCGATCCGCTGCTCGCGCGGTGGCTGCTCGCGATCGCCGGCTTTTAGTTTCATCGTCACCACCAATTCCACGCCGACGATCGCATCCGCGTAACGCTTCACGAGCGCGCGCCCCGCGGCGGCTTCGGTTGGTGGCGCGGCGTGCAGTGACGTGGTGAAGGGTGCAGCGAACGCCAGCGCGGCGATCGAGGCACGAGAGAGGACACGGTTCATGATTTTGATTTGGTCGGCTTCAGATTGATTTCAACAAAGAGGGTCTGACCGCGGCGGCGCACGAGGAGCACCCACCACGCCTTGTCGCTCCCGACGGCCGCTTCGCGGGCCCGCTTGAGATCGTCGAGCGTGGCAATAGGCGAGCCGCCCGCCGACTCAATGACGTCGTCGGCCCGCAGCCCCGCCAGCGCAGCCCAGCCCGCGGGAATCGCGCTCTCCACCAGCGCACCGCGCGCATCGGTGGCAATCTGCAGCCGCACGCGATCATCGAACGCGATCTCGCGGGCGGAAAATTCCAGTTGCTGATCCTGCCACCACGGCATCTCGGCCGGCGGCACCGGTTGCTCTTCCAATATCACCTCCAACTCCTGTGCCGCGCCATCACGCCACAACGAAAATTTCGCCGCCGTGCCCGAGCGATACTGGCGTATCTGCCGCGCTAATACGTCGGTGTCCTCCTGCCGGCGGGCGGGCACCGGCGCGCCGTCGATCGCCAGAATCACATCGCCGATCTTGAGGCCGGCCGCCTCGGCCTTGGTGCCCGGATAAATGCGTGTCAGCCGCGCGCCGCCTTCGGCCTTGATCCCGAGGCGGGAGGAGAGTTTCGCCGTCAACGGTTGCGACGACACGCCGAGCCAGGCTTTCAGCGCCTGCTTGGTGGGATTGCGCTCATCCTCTTTGCGCAGCTCGACCACCGAGCTCACGACCGCGCCGTCGCGCCGCACGCTGGCAAGAACGGTGCGCACATTCTTTGGCGTTTCCGCCATCAATTTTTCGGTCAGAGCGCGCAACTCCGCGACCGTGCCCACGCCTTTGCCGTCGACGGCGATCAACACATCTTCCCGCCGCAGCGTCGGCTCGGCCTGACCACTCGGGCCCGCCGGACGAATATTTTCCAGCCACACGCCGCGCACGTCCGGCAGCCGCTCTTCGCGCGCCAGCTTCGGTGTGAGGTCGCGCACGACCACGCCCCAGCTGCGTAGCTCGACGTCGTCCGCCCGCGCGGGCTCGCGTTGCGCGAGCTTGATCCGCGCCGTCTGCTTCTGGCCCGCCCGTCGGTAGTCGACGACGAAATCGTTGTTCGGCAGCTGGCTCGCCTCGAGACGGTTGAAGTGCGCAACGGCTTTTTCCTCCGCCCCCTCGATAGTGTGGCCATCGCACGCGAGAATGACATCGCCCGGCTGAAGTTTTGCGGCCGCTGCCGGGGAACCCACGGCGACATCACCGACGACCACCCCGACCGCCTCGCCATCGGCCTCCAGCCGCGACTGCACCGTGAGACCCGACCAACCGCGGGTCACGCGGCCAGTTTTGATAATCTGTTCGGCCACGACACGCGCGAGATTGCTCGGGATCGCGCCGCTCAGGCTGACGACGCCGATTTCATTGATTCCCACGATATCGCCCTTGGCGTTGACGAGCGGACCGCCGCTGTTGCCGCCGAAAATCCGCGCGTCGTGCAACACCCAGCGCACGAGCATGCCGACATCCTCACCGCGCAGCATCATCCGCCCGACCGTTTGCTCCGGCAGCACGAGGGAGGGATTTGAGACCACGCCGCGTGTGACCGATTGTGAGAGAAAGCCGGGGCTACCGAGAGCGAACACTTCTTCGCCCGCCGCCAGCACCGAGGAGTCGCCAAACTTCGCGACCACCAGCGGCGCAGCGTCCTTCGCGCGTTGCGAAAGGTCCAGTTGCAGCACCGCGAGATCCGTCAATGCGTCCTGCCCGATCAACTTCGCTTCGACGTGCGTGCCGTCGTAAAGGTAGCAGCGGAAAAAATCCCCGTCCTCCGTCACATGGCAGTTCGTCACGAGGTAGCCCTGCGCGGAAATGATCACGCCGCTGCC
>JANPIT010000485.1:0-2628 GCA_031425115.1 Opitutaceae bacterium
GGCGAGCGTGCCGGCCGCGCCGCGGCGGCGATAGCCGAAGCCTGCCAGCGCAGAGAGGCCGAGCCAGCACACCAGTTTCACGATGAGCCAGCCGGGAAATCCGACCGCCAGTTTCGCCTGCAAGCCAAAGCCGCCCACCAACGCGAGGATGCTCGCAATGCCGGTGATCATCAACACGCGCTTGCGCGTTTCGGGTGCGGCGGCGAACGCGTAGAACGTATAGCCGGCGAGCACGAAGAGAGAACCGAGATGCAGGATGTGGTAGAAGGTGGGGCTCATGGAAATAGCGTCCCTCAACCCAGCGCGCCTGTGCCGCCGCGTCGAACTATTTCCCCAAACGAAAAGGCCGGCCCCGAAGGACCGGCCTTTCCGAAACTGAATAACACCCCACCTGTGCCGTATGACCAAAGGCTCAAGACCTATTTTTGTTAAGGTGGACGCCTCCGACTCAGCTTCGACCTTCCGATTTACGGCCTGGTCTGATCCGCGCCGGTTTCAACGCCCGTGATTTTCCTAAGGCAAAGAGCAGTTATCAGAACACCACGAACACTGCAGGGTGTCTGCTCCAACCTAGGTCAGTCGCGCCGCCCGTCAAACGCCAATCCCGGTTTTAGCTCCCGAGAATGCTCTCATCCAAGTGCTGGATGATCAGTTCCTGGATCGTCGCCAGAAACAGGTAGCACATGAACGCTTTTCGCAGCCCGTCCTCGAGCGTCATCAAGTCCACGTCGCCACTCTCGAGCAGCTCGTCTCCGAGCGGTTTCAGGTATTTCTCGCGCAGCCGCAGCCGCACCGCCGCACTCGCCCGCACAATGATTTCCGCGTTGTCACCGTCGAAAGCCACCACGCCTTCGCTGAAGAAATTCTCGTCGAAGAGCGCGAGGAGCATGCGCACTTCCTCGTTCTGCGTGATGAGCAATTCGTCGACCCAGGTGCCGTGAAACTCGGGATCGAGATCCGTCAACGCGATCGGCGCCGCCAGGTCTTTCCGCAAGCTGTCCGCCAACTCCTTGATCACGTCGAGGAGCGGGGCCACCACCGGCAGCGCGAGTTTTACTTCAATGCGTTTCATGGTCGGGTTCGAGGACCGCCGTCAGATGCCATTGATGCAGCGTGAAAACATATGCCTCCGCCTTTTCGCGCAGTCCGCTCCAGACGATCGACCGCCCTTGCTCGTGCACTTCGAGCATCCTCTGCCGCGCCGTGCTCTCGTCAAAGCCGAAGACCTTTTTAAAAACCATCACGACGTAGGACATCAAGTTCACCGGATCGTTCAGCACGACCACCTTCCACACGCCCTCCAGCGCAAGCTCCGTCTCCGCCCGAGGCGCGGGTGAAATCTGGGTCTGTCCCGAAGTGATACTCATGCAATCGTTGGCCGTCCTAGTTTTTGACAGAAAGGATAGATTTACAGAATGAGAAAAGGCGCCAGCGGTTCCGTTATTTAGTCGCTATGTTCGATTCCCACCCGCGATCAGCACCTTCCACGGGATAATAGTGTTAGCAACTTAGGCGCCAGCCTTGGCCTGCGCTTCCGCGACTGCCGCGGCCAAGCGCGCCTCGGCTTCGGCGAGCGGGATCTTCGCGACGTCCTTCTGCGTGCGCCACTTCAGTTCAACAATGCCTTCCTTGAGGCCTTTGCTGCCGAGCGTCAGCCGCAAGGGGATGCCGATCAGGTCTGCGTCTTTGAACTTCACACCCGGACGCTCGGCGCGATCGTCCACGAGCACTTCAGCGCCCGCGGCTTCCGCCGCACGCGCTAGTTTAGTGGCGATTTCCATCGCCTCGGGCGATTGCGGATCGAGGACGCAGATTAACACCTGGAACGGCGCGCAATTCCACGGCCACACGATGCCATCGGCGTCATGCGACTGTTCGATCACGGCCTGCATCGTCCGACTGATGCCAATGCCGTAGCAGCCCATGACCATGTGATGAGACTCCTTCTTGTCGTCGGTATACATGGCGCCAAACTTCTCCGAGTATTTCGTCCCGAGCTTGAAGATGTGGCCGACCTCGATTCCGCGGCGCACTTGCAGCGGCTGACCCGACTTCACATCCGGCTCGCCCGCCCGCACGCGACGGAAATCGCCGAACTTCGTCACCGCGAGATCGCGGGTCACGTTCACATTGCGTAGGTGAAAGCCATCCTTGTTCGCGCCCGTCGTGCCGTTGCCGATCAGACGGATCGCGTGGTCCGCGAAGATTCCCGCCAACGCCCCGGCATCCTTGATCGTGCCCTTGACCGTGCCGAGGCTGCCCGGCTTAGCGCCCATCACGGGCTCGATTTCTTCCGGCGTCGCCGCCCGGAATATGGTGAACCCCAGGGAGCCTAGTTTCGCCTCCTCGAGTTCGTCGCAGCCGCGGAGGATGACGAGGAACGGTTTCCCATCGCCGACGTAAACGAGCGTCTTGAATTGTTTGTCACCAGGGACCGAATACGGCGCAGCCTCGAGCGCGGCGATCGTCACCACGCCGGGGGTCGCAAATTCCTCGACCGCCCCGATCGGCGCCGCATCCGCCAGATCGGCCGGGACGAGCGCGCTCGCGGCCTTCTCGCGATTGGCCGCGTAGCCGCTCGCCTCGTTGTAAATCACATCGTCGTCGCCGACTTCCGCCGGAACCATG
>JANPIT010000486.1:0-4699 GCA_031425115.1 Opitutaceae bacterium
GCGCACGGCCGTGGTGATTCCCGCGCTCAACGAGGCGGAGTGCGTCGCTGACACCGTGCTCTATTGGCGGATGCAGGGCGTAGCGCTCGTGCGAGTCGTGGACAACGGGAGCACGGATGCGACCGCCGCACGGGCGCACGATGTCGGCGCGGATGTGCGGAGCGAGCCGCTGCGCGGCTACGGCGCCGCGGCGTGGGCGGGGACTCGCGATTTGCCGGCGCGCATCGAGTGGATTCTCTTCAGCTCGGCCGACGGCAGCGACCGGCTCGACAACGAAGCCGCAGTCGGGTTTCAGCGGGAGATCGATGGCGGCGCGGTGCTCGTGCTCGGCGAACGCGTGACACACGCGAACTCGCGCCGCCGCCTCACTTCGACTCAGCGCTTCGGGAATGCGCTCTGTAGCGCGTTGATTGCGCTCGGCTGGGGGCGGCGGTTTCGCGACATGGCTTCGCTCCGCGCGATCCGACGCGATGCGTTTGAACGCCTGGCGCTGCGGGACCGCGCGTTCGGGTGGAACGTCGAGATGCAGGTGCGCGCGCTCGAACACGAGCTGCGCGTCGCGGAGGTGCCGGTGGAGTTTCATGCGCGCACCGCCGGCGAGTCGAAAATATCCGGCAATCTCGCGGGTATCTTCCGTGCAGGCTGGGGCATCCTGACGATGGTGGGGAAGCTGCGGTTCGCGCGGCGCCAGGAAAGACCAATTCACTTCGCCAAGGATCGAGTCGGCGCCGCCGGCTGCGGAACTGCCCGTCCCGTCTCCGTGACTGCAACAAGGGATGCCACGAAACGCCCCGTGATCGGCTAAACGTTTTCGCGAGCAGGATTATTCGCCGGACGGCTTGCCCCACAACTTCTCCAGCCGCTGATCGCGGCCGCAGCCCGAGCGGTAGAATTTGTAGCGGATGGGATTCTTTTTGTAGTAGTCCTGATGATATTCCTCCGCCGCATAGAACTCGGTCGCAGAAACGATCTCGGTCGTGAATTTGAACGACTTCGCCTTCGCCAACGCAGCCTTTGACTGTTCCGCAAGCCGGCGCTGCTCGTCGGTGTGGAAGAAAATCCCGCTGCGATATTGATTTCCCTTGTCGCAGAATTGACCGCCCGCGTCGGCGGGATCGATGTTGCGCCAGAACACCTCGAGCAATTTTTCGTAGCTCACCTTTTTCGGATCGTAGACCACCTGCACGACCTCCGCATGTCCGGTGACACCCGTTGAAACCTTCTCGTAAGTCGGGTTTGATGTTCTTCCACCAATATAGCCGGACGTCGTTGAGATGACGCCATCGAGTTTGTCGAACGGCGGCTCCATGCACCAGAAACAACCTCCGGCGAACGTGGCCTTCGCGCCCGGCTGATCCGGCTGCGCGGGTGTGGCGCCCGATGCCGAAGTGGCGACGAGAAACAGTGCGGCGAGCATCGCGCCCGTGATCCAGAAACGGGATACTACTGTGGATTCCCGATGGTTCAGGTCAGCGGGCAAGGTGGATATTGTTTTGTTCATAAGCATCGTCGCGGAGCTTACGGTGCCTTCGTGAATTTTAACGCCGCCGAATTCAAGCAATAGCGGAGGCCCGTCGGTCTCGGGCCGTCGTCGAAGACGTGGCCGAGGTGAGCGTCGCAGCGATGGCAGAGCACCTCGGTGCGTTTCGAAAAAAGGCTGTTGTCCGGCTCGGTGCCGATTCGATCCGGCGCGATCGGCTGCCAAAAACTCGGCCAGCCGGTGCCGGAATCGAATTTTTTCTCTGAGCTAAATAGATCCAAGTCGCAGCTCACGCAGCGATACAGGCCACGCGCCTTGTTGTCGTTATAGGCGTTTTGGAATGGCCGCTCGGTTCCTTTTCTCCGGGTGATCTGAAATTGCTCCGGCGTGAGAATCTTTTTCCATTCCTCATCCGTTTTGTTGATTTTGTCAGCTCGGGGGACGGTGCCGTCGGCGGGTTGAGACGATTGGCCGACAGGCGGAGAGTTTGTCCCGGCCACCGTCTCGGGACGGCAAGAAACCAAGAGCAACGAGGCTCCGAGCATCGTCCAAGCTGCCCGCTTGGTGAATGAGAGGGATCGGACGTTCTGGTTGTTCATAGGTAATTGTGTTCTGATTGATGCGCTTATCGCAGCCTTCCGATTTCCTCTGACTTGGCTAACGCCGCTGCTCGAAAGTCGCCGCACGTTCTGCCACCGACCAAGAGGCGCCGGTCGTGAATTTATTCCGTTATCCCATCGGGACGAGGGGGCGGGATTTCGCCGCTACGATTTCGTCACCAGCAATGGCTTGGTCAGCCCGGATTTCGGTGCCCATTCCTCCAACCGCGCCTGCACGAGATTGATCAAGGTCATCAGGCCGCCGGTCGCTTTGATTTCATCCGCGGTGACGAGCACGTCGACGCGTCCCCGGTGCTCAACCAGTATCGCCGGCAACTTCATTGCCGTGAGCTGAGGATACGCGTGCCAGAAATCGGGCCGGTGAAAGAATGTCGTCGGCAAAGGCTGGCGCTCGATGAAGGTTCTCCACGGCGCCAACATTCCGGTCAGGCCAAACGTGTAGTGGCACAGGGTGCACTGGTAGGTTTCGGGTGAGAATATCTTGTGCGCCCAATCGTTCAGCGCGTTGAAAAGACCATCTTCGGCATTATAGACCATCAGCATGCGGTCGGGAAGCGTGGGAGGCATCATGGTGAGAGGCTCGGGCGCTCGTTTTCTTCCGTCTGCTGAGTGTTTATTCCTCCACCCCGAAAACGATTTCCCGGGGCGAGGCTAAAATGCGTCGAGTGCGAAACACCGCGTCCCACCAGGAGAACAGCGAGGCGTAATTCGAGTCGGACTCCGCGCGCACGACCGAGTGGTGCACTTTGTGCAGCGAGGGCGTCACAAAAAACAGCCGCAGTGCGCGATCGAGGCGATCAGGCAGCGCGATGTTCGCGTGATGGAATTGCACTACGGCGAAGAGCAGCAGCTCGTAGAGCGCGAGCTCCTCGATGCGGCAGCCGATCAACGCCAGCACCGGGATGCGCAGGATTGAGGAGAATCCGATCTCCACGGTGTGGAAACGGCTCGCGGTCGTGACATCCATCGCGCGGTCGGCGTGATGCCAGCGGTGAAACCGCCAGAAAAACGGCACGCGATGGTTCAGCCAGTGCCAGAAATACGTCCACGCATCGAGCAGCAGCAGGCTGAGTGCGATGCGGGACCAGAGCGGTAACTCGCGCCAGTTGAGGAGGCCGACGTTGTGTTTGGCGGTCCACCCGGTGACGGCGAGCCAGATGCCAGCAAACACGAGCGAGACGACAGCCACATTGAGTGCGCCGAGCGCGAGATTCAGCGCGCCGTGCCGCAAGCGCGAGCGCAACGGTTTCGCGCCCTGACCGAAGAGCGCGAAATAGGGCCGGGCCGTTTCCCAAGCGAGCAATGCCGACAGCAATCCAACCGCGATCGCGGCCCGTGTGGCGGGGGAAGGAATCGCGATCTCCATGCGGTCAATCAAGTCGGCGCCTCGTGCGACCGCTCACTCAGACGCGGCCTTCCTCCATATCGTAAACGTCGAACCAGACGCGCACGATTTTTCCCTTCGGAACGAACTTCGGGATGTAACCTTCGAGGAATTGTTGCAGTGACAGCGGCATCTCGCTCAGGCGCATGTCCCGCATCTTGTTGTTCCAGACGACGACTTCACCGGCGTCCTTGATTTTCGAATGCGTGGTGATCCAGTCCGCGACCGCTGCGTCGTCCGCGCCGGTGGCAACAAATGATTTAAACGCCTCCGCGTCGATTCCCGTGAAATCGAGCAGATAGCGGTCAAGCGGGCAGTTGAAGTGAAACTCGCCGGCGGTGCCGGCGACGACCGCGCGGCACTTGTCGAGCATGCGCGCGGCGTGGATGTAGCCGCCCAGCGTTTCGCGCGGGCTGCGGGGAAATTCTTTCGTGAGGTCGAGGGATTTCATGGGAGAGAAAATCAGAGGGAGGCGTTATTGGCTGCGCGGCAACTCACATCAGGCTTTTCACGGCGGCAATGATCTCGGCGCTCTCGGGCCGATCCTTGTAGCTCTCGCGCGCGAGCTTGGCGCGGATCACGCCTTTCTGATCGACGATGAAGACCACCGGGTGTGCGACGCCTGCGGCCTTGCCTTTGGCGTCCGCGTTGCGGATGCCGTAGGCGTCGATGACCTTGCTGCCGGCGTCCGAGAGTAGCGGAAAGGTCAGGCCGAGTTTGGCTGCGGCAGCCGCGCTGGTCGCGGGCGCATCGTAGCTGATGCCGACAACTCGGACGCCGCTCATTTCGACTTTTTTGAGATCGGCCTGGAGCGCTTGGAGCTGCTTTTTGCAGAACGGGCACCAGTCGGCCGAGCGGTAGAACACGAGGGCGACGGGCCCGGACTTTGTGAGCGACATCAGCGATACGTCGTCGGCAGCGGCATTCTTGAGTTTGAAATCGGGCGCCTTGGCGCCGACGGCGAGGCCGGGCGTAGGCATATCGGCCGCGGAAGACCCGGCGGCGATGAGGAGCGAGGCGAGGAACAGGAACGTTTTTTTCATAGTGGAAATCGTGACGGCACGGCGCCGGCTAGTTGAGCGCGCCGGTGCAACTGCTCCCGGCGCCGGCGGTGCAGGCAAGGCAATGCGCACCGGTCAAAATCGCGCGATGGGCGAGACCGTCGGGCGTCACGTCCCAGAGGAAAAGTCCCGAATCGGCGGCGGGATTGCGGAG
>JANPIT010000487.1:0-4359 GCA_031425115.1 Opitutaceae bacterium
ATAATAGTCGGCCGTCGGAATCGGGTCGAACTTGTGATCGTGGCATCGCGCGCAGGAAACCGTCAGGCCCATCAGCCCGCGCGTGACGACATCGATGCGGTCATCGATGATGTCGTTCTGGTTGTTGAGAAATCGGCGGCCGAGCGTGACGAAGCCGAGCGCGGCCAGCGCGGACTTGTCGTCCCCCATCGGCAATTGATCGGCGGCGAGCTGCTCGACGATAAACCGGTCGTAGGGTTTGTCCTCGTTGAAAGCGCGAATGACGTAGTCGCGGTAGGTGTGCGAGAACGCGTAGCGCCGCTCCACGTTACCCGCGAGATAGCCCTTCGTGTCCGCGTAACGCGCGACATCGAGCCAGAATCGGCCCCAGCGCTCGCCATAGTGCGGCGACGCCAGCAAGCGCTCGACGACTTTCGCGTAGGCGGCCGGATCGCGATCGCTGAGAAACGCGTCCATCTCCGCGGCCGTCGGCGGCAGACCCGTGAGATCATAGGTCACACGGCGCAACAACGTGCGCGCGTCGGCCGCAACCGCAGGCGCGAGCCCCTTCGCTTCGAGCTGCGCGAGCACGAAGGCGTCCACCGGTGTGCTCACCCATTTCGCGTTTCGCACCGTCGGCACCGACGATTTCACCACGGGCTGAAACGCCCAATGCTGCCGCGCTTTCTCCATGTCCATCGGGTGCGGTTTTCCTCCCACGCGCGGATCCGGGGCGCCCAGTTTCACCCAGTGCTCGAGCGTGGCAATCTGGTCCGCGGACAGCTTGCCGCCCTCATCCGCGGGCGGCATCTGCAGGTCTTCATTCTTATAACGCACCGCCTCAATCAGCGGGCTCTTCTCCGGATCGCCGGCGACGATCACCGCGCCACCGCCACCGCCCTTGAGCAACGCGTCGCGCGTATCCAGCAACAGACCACCCTTTGATTTGCCCGACTCGGTGCTGTGACACTTGTAGCAATGCTCGACGAGGATCGGGCGGATCTTCGCCTCGAAGAAATCGGCATGCTCAGGCGTGAGATCGGCGGCGGGCGACGCGGCAACGCACCAAGCAAATTGGCCGCAAAGAAGCGCAAAAAATCGGAGGGCGATTGGTGCTTTCGAGGCGCCTATAGGCGCGCGGAAGCTGTCCGCCGGCATGACCAAATAATTTCTGCGCCTCTTTGCGGCCATCCTCAGCAGCGGCGCACTCACGCGATCAACTCCCGCACGACCTTCCCGTGCACATCTGTGAGCCGGAAATCGCGGCCAGCATGGCGATACGTGAGCTTCTCGTGGTCGAAACCGAGCAGCGCCAAAATCGTCGCGTGCAGGTCGTGCACGTGGACCGGTTTGTCGACCGCTTTGAAACCGAATTCGTCCGTCGCGCCGTAAACCGTGCCACCCTTCACCCCACCGCCGGCCATCCACATCGTGAAGCCGTGGTGATTGTGGTCGCGGCCGTTGACCTTGCCCGCGTTGGCGCCCGCCGTGGGTAATTCCACGACCGGCGTGCGGCCGAACTCGCCGCCCCAGATCACGAGCGTGTCGTCGAGCATGCCGCGTTGCTTCAGATCTTGCAGCAACGCCCCGATCGGCTGGTCGCTCTGCAACGCGAGCTTGCGGTGATTGACTTCGATATCGTCGTGGTTGTCCCACGGCTGCCCGTCGCCGTGCCAGACTTGCACGAAGCGCACCCCGCGCTCGAGCAAGCGCCGCGCGGTGAGCAACTGGCGCCCCTGCGTCGTGTCGCCATACATGTCGCGCACCGCCTGCGGCTCCCGCGCGATCGCGAAGGCATCCGTGGCCTCCATCTGCATGCGATACGCGAGCTCATAGGACTGGATGCGCGCCTCGAGCTGCGAATCCTGCTGCCGCCTGGCCGCGTGGCGCGCGTTGAGTTTTTGCAACAGATCGAGCTGGGAGCGCTGCTCGGTGCGCGACGTCGCGTTATTCGAGATGTGCTCGATCAGTTTCTCGATGTCTGTATTCGCGGTGTTGATATAATTTCCCTGGTAGATGCCCGGGAGAAAACCGCTCTGCCAATTCTGCGACTCCTGAATCGGATAACCGCCCGGACACATCGCGATGAAGCCGGGGAGATTTTGGTTCTCCGAACCGAGTCCGTAGGTTACCCACGAGCCAAGGCTCGGGCGCGGCAGGCGCGCGTCGCCGCAGTTCATCAGCATCAACGACGGCTCGTGATTCGGGACGTCGGCACGCATCGATCGGATGACCGCGATATCGTCGATGTGACCGGCGACATGCGGAAACAACTCGCTGACCGGAGTGCCGCTCTTGCCGTATTGCTTGAACGCAAAGGGCGACTTGAACGCGGCGCCCGTTTTCCGCTCCGTCTTCAGATCGATCGGGATCGGCTTGCCGTGCCACTTCGTGAGCTCGGGCTTCGGGTCGAAAGTGTCGACCTGGGAAGGCCCGCCGTTGGCAAAAATGTGAATGACGCGCTTGGCCTTGCCCGGAAAATGCGAAGCGCGCGGCGCGAGCGGATTGTTGAGATTGAAACCGCTGCTACTCTCCGCCGCCTGGGCTTGCGGCCCGAGCAGTGTCGCGAGGCCCAACGTCCCAAATCCGATGCCGCAACGCTGGAGAAAATCACGGCGGGTCAGGAATTGATCCTCGAGGCGCGGAGCGTGGTGCGACATGTGGGCGGAAAGACGAGCGAGGGGCGGCGGGGTGACGCCACAGAATGAAGAGCTTCCTTCTCTTCCGTCAAAGACCCAATTCAGCACGCGACTGATGAATTCAGAAGCCAAGAAACCATAAATCGATCCACCGATTCGCCGCCTCGTGGTTTCGTGGCTTCTGAATTCCAATTGTTGCCTGTGGGTATTCACACTGAGGCAAGCGTTTCATCTCCAAATGACGCGACATCCCCTCCACCGCATGTTCTAGTCTTCCCACTTTCTTAGCCGATGATAACCCCGGACGTCTCTCGTCGACATTTCCTCAAGGCCGCTTCTCTCGCCTCCGCCGCCACCGTGGCGTTTCCGCACGTGATGCGCAGCCAGCAGGGACAGTCGCCGAACACCAAACTCAACGTCGCTTGCATCGGCGTCGGCGGTCGCGGCGCCGCCGCCGTGGCCGCGATGAAGGACGAAAACCTCGTGGCGTTCTGCGACGTCGACGACGCGCGCGCCGCGGGGACCTTCAAGGCCCACCCCGACGTCCCGCGTTTCCGCGATTACCGGCAACTGTTCGACAAGCTCGGCAGTAAGATCGACGCCGTCACGATCTCGACGCCCGACCACATGCATTTCCCCATCGCGATGGCGGCGATGGCGCTGGGGAAGCACGTCTTCGTCGAGAAACCGATGTGTCACACCATTGCAGAGACGCGCGTGATGGCGAAAATCGCCGGCGATAAGAAACTCGCTACGCAGATGGGCAACCAAGGCCACGCCGCCGAAGGCACGCGTTTGTTGAAGGAGTGGTATGATGCCGGCGTGCTCGGTGAAGTGCGCGAGATCCACAGTTGGACTGACCGGCCGATCTGGCCGCAGGGCGTCAAGGGCCACAACCATAGCAAGATGATCCCGGTTGTGCCCTCGACGCTCGACTGGGATCTCTGGCTCGGGATCGCCGCACAACGCGGCTTCGATCCCGCCTACCTGCCGTTCAACTGGCGCGGCTATTGGGATTTCGGCACCGGCGCGCTCGGCGACATGGGCTGTCACATGATGGACGGCGGCTTCTGGGCTTTTGATTTGCCCGCGCCGACGACCGTCGAAGCCGTCAGCGCCAACGCCACCGCGATCAGTGCGCCGACCGCCTCGGTCGTCACCTATCAATTCGCCGCGCGCGGCACGCGCCCGCCGCTGAAATGGGTGTGGTATGACGGTAACATGGAGCCGGTCATCCCGCCCGAGCTCGAACTGGATCGGAAACTCCCAGACAACAGCACGCTCATCATCGGCTCGAAAGCCACGGTGCTCTGCCAGGCGAACTACTACACGATTCGCATCATTCCGGAGACGAAGATGCAGGAGATGGCCTCCTCGCTTCCGCCCAAAACCATTCCGCGCATCCCGGCCGGCGATCACTTCGCCGAGTGGGTCGGCGCCTGCAAGGGTGGCACGCCGGCCGGTGCCGACTTCGCGTATTCCGCCCGTCTCACCGAGATGGTGCTGTTGAGCAATGTCGCGGTCCGCGCCCGCCGCCGCATCGAGTGGGATTCTGCCGCGATGAAGGTCACGAATCTCCCCGCCGCGAACGAGTTTCTCACCAAGCAGTATCGCCCCGGCTTCGGCGTGTGAGACCGTGACCGCCCAAGGTAGGGCGAGGCGTCCCCGCCCAGGCGTTTCGGATAACGCGGAAGAGGAAAAAAAGACAAACGCAAATATAACCGTCGAAGGCAAGGGCGGG
>JANPIT010000488.1:0-3314 GCA_031425115.1 Opitutaceae bacterium
CGTCGACGCGCGCAACGCAACGCCAGGTCGCTGAGCGCGGAAATTCCCACTGGGAAACGGCGCCACCTGGACTACGGTGCCGGTGCTCATGAATGTTTTTATCGCACGCGGCCTTCTGCTGATCATCGCCGGGTTGCTGACCGCAGCTGGCGCGCGGGCGGACGTCACGCTGGCCCCGTTGTTCACGGATCACGCGGTGCTCCAACGCGACAAGGTCGTGCCGATCTGGGGCAAAGCGGACGCCGGCGAGAAAGTGACTGTCCTATTCGACGGCCAAGTCCGCGAAGCGTCGCCGGGCCTCGACGGGCGCTGGCTCGTGCTGCTCGATCCGCTCGCCGCGACCGCGCAGGGCGCTGACCTCATTGTGCGCGGCAAGAACACGCTCACGCTGCGCGATGTGGTGGTGGGCGAGGTATGGCTTTGCTCGGGGCAGTCGAACATGGAGTGGCCCGTGAGCCGCGCGGCGGACGCGGCGCGCGAGATCGCGGCCGCCCATTCTCCGCTCATCCGACACGTGCGCATCGAGCACGTGGTCGCCGAGGCGCCGTCCGATTCGGTGGCAACGAGCGGCTGGCAAACGGCCACAGCGCAATCGGTCGGAAGCTTCACCGCGGTGGGTTATTTTTTCGCGCGCGATCTTGCTCAAAAACTGGGCGTGCCGATTGGCATCGTGCACAGCTCGTGGGGTGGCACGCCGGTGGAGTCGTGGATGAGCCCCGCCGCGCTCGCTTCAGATCCGGCATTCGCCGCGGTGGGCGAGCGTTGGCGGAAAACGGTCGAGGATTTTCCAGCGCTGAAAATCACGCACGAGGCGCGGCTCGCAGAGTGGACGCGGGCTGAAGCCACAGCAAAAAGCGCCACGGCGCCCAAGGCCGCTCCGGCGCCGAGCAAGACGAAGAGTGCGGCCAAGGCGAAGCTGGAACCACCGGCGCCCTACGTCGAGTGGCTGCGCGCCAACCCGCGTCCCCGCGCGCCACGTGGGCCCGGCGATCCGTGGACGCCGGCGGGCCTGTTCAACGGCATGATCAATCCGCTGCTGCCGTATGCCCTTCGCGGGGCGCTCTGGTATCAGGGCGAGAGCAATGCCGAGCGGGCCGCCGACTATCACGCGCTCTTCACGGCCATGATCACGGCGTGGCGTGGGCATTTCGGGCAGGGCGATTTCCCTTTCCTCTGGGTAAACCTGGCAAATTTCGACGTGCCCTCGGATCCCACAAAACGCAGCTATGCGTGGCTCCGCGAAGCCCAGACCAAAGCGCTGGCGCTCCCGAACACGGGGCAGGCGCTCGCGATCGATATTGGCGACGCGAAGGACATCCATCCGACCAACAAGCAGGAAGTCTCACGCCGTCTGGCCCTCCTGGCGAAGAATCGCGTGTATGGATTTACTGGAGACGACTCGGGTCCGACGTTTGCCGAGGTCACACGCGAAGGGGCCGCCCTGCGTGTGCGATTTAGCCACGCGCTCAGCGGATTGGTGGCGCACGAGAAGCCGGTGCAATCCCTGGAGATCGCCGGCGCGGATCGCGTTTTTCATCCAGCGGTCGCACGGATCGACGGCGACATGCTCATCGTCTCCTCCCCGAAAGTCCGTGAGCCGGTCGCCGTGCGCTACGCGTGGTCGAATGCCCCGGAGGCGAATCTCTACAACGGCGCCGGTCTGCCGGCCGTGCCGTTTCGGACGGATGCGTGGTGAGGGAGTGGATCGAAGGCGAAATCGGGCGGATCGAGGTGGAGCGAGTTGTCCTCAACAAGCTTCAGGGTGTTCGCGCGCGTCCAAACCAGCGTCTTGGGGACAAGCCGCTCCACCTCAGGCATCGGAGGCCAGCAACGGATTCTGCGTAACTCCGCTCCACCACCATGGCCAAGCGTCTTCGGTGGCGCAGATATTTTTGACGACGGGATTGCGGCGGATGTAGTGCCACTTCTCGTTCGATTCGGCATCGGTGCGAAGGCGGTGATCGAAATAGCCCTCCTGCCAGCGGACCCGATTAAAACGCGCCGTGGCGCGCTTCCAATTTCGCAGCGTCTCGGACATTCCGGGCGCAGACGGAAACGCCAGGATCGCATGCACATGATCGGGCATCAGTAGGAACAGCTCGCACCACCAATGGCCGAGCTCGTGGTAGCGGCGTGCGGAATTCAGCAGTGCCTCGCCCAGTGCCGGCTCGATAAGTGAGGACTGCGTGGGTTCCGCGCGGAGGCGAATGTGAAACGACGCGCCATCGCGCACCCAGCCCGGCGTGTTGTGATGCAAACGACCAGGGTAGTCGGGCATCACCACAATCTGAGGTGGAACGGCTTGACCTCAAGCCGTTGGTTTGGAGAGCACACGAACCTGCGGACGTATTCGCGCACTCTGAAGCGGCTTGAGGACAAGCCGCTCCACCCTAGATCCCCGATCACCGAACTTCGTAGATCTCGAGCAGCGCGGCACCGGTGGTGGGGGCGCTGACTTGGATGGTGTAAGCGCCGGAAGGTAGAGTCGCGAGGACGGCGGCGTCTTTGCTGCCCGCTTCGAGCGCGAAGGCTCCTGAACTCAGGGCGGCGGACGAAATCGTCGCGAGGCTGGACACCCAATTGTCGTTTGCACCGAGCTCGCGGCCTTCGACGTCGAAGAGCGCGATCGCCGGATCGGCGACGACATTCGCGGTGCCAAAACGGGCGAGGCCGGGACCGACGCCGCGCAGCAGCACGCGTTGCGGCAGGTCGCCCGCAATCACGAAGCCGCTGATGAGCGCGTTGGCGCCCGTGCCGGCGGTGGCGCGACTTGAGACATTGACGAGCCGCGACGCAGTTCCGGTGTCAGCATCGTAGATTTCAGCGAGAGCGACGCCGCCCGTGCCGCGCGCGTCGGCCACTTGAATTGTGTAGGTGCCCGGCGCGAGCGTAAGGACCGCGGCGCTATCCGCGCTGCCCGCCGTGAGAGGAAACGCGCCCGTGGCCGCCGCGGTTTGCGCGAGTTCGGCGACGTTGCCCCAGCCTTCATTCGAAGCGAGCACCGCACCCGCTGCATTGAAAACGTGGAGACGCGTGGCGGCGAGCGCACCGCTGACGTTGAAGGCATTCAGCGCAGGACCGATGGCGCGCACGAGCACCCGGCGCGATTCGCTGCCACTGATCGCGAAGCCGAGGAGCAGCGGGCTGTCGGCGGCCACCCGGCCACGCGTCGAGAGATTGGCGAGCCGAGCCGCGCGGGCGTTGGTCGGTGCCTGCGCCGCGCTGGAGACGAAGATTTCCACCGAGCCTTCGCCGGCTACGGCCGAAATGGAGGCCCGCAGGACAATACCCGAGTAGGCATCGAAGCCGGCCGC
>JANPIT010000489.1:0-3126 GCA_031425115.1 Opitutaceae bacterium
CTGCTTAAAACTAAAAAACGGCGCAGGATAACCCGCGCCGTTCACCGCGCCAAACCATTCCGTGGCTCGCCGGGGTTATTCCCAGTGGCCCTCGTAGAAGCGCCACGAGGTGCCCTCGGGCTGCCAACGCGGCGGAATCCAGACGGCCGCCGTGCGCGGTGGCACTTCCCAGTGGCCCGCCATCCATTGATACTGGTTATTCCGCCACGTCCAGTAGCCCGCCACCCAGACGTGGCTCGAGCTGGGCCGCGTGGATGGCACTTCCTGCTGCGCGGCGGGCGGGGCCTGCATGACGACGACAGAATTTGCCACTCCGGGCGATTGCACCGCCACCTGGCGACCGGCCGCATCGGTGTAGATCGTGGTTGGGGCCGGGGCCGGTTGAGTATAAATGACCGGAGCTGCAGCGCTCGGCGGAGGCGGAGGTGGCGAGGACACCACCACCGAGGCGGGGTCCGACGCGCACCCGGCCAGCAGGCCGAGCGTTCCGCATAGGGCGGAGGCTTGGGCGACAAGTTTCGTTTTCATACGGGACGGCAGACTCCCGTTAAGGACATTGGTTCGCAGCGTTGCGCCGCCTTGACGCGGGTTTATAACCCCATGCGCCGACCCGGCTAAACTCACCCCGTCGGCCCCTCTGCGCGGCCAACCTGCCGATTTCCGGGTTTGCTTCCGGCCTGCCGTCGCCGCTTCGTTGCCGCAAAAAACATGCCGCGAACTCTCGTCAAAGTTGCCCTCCACGCCACGGCTCCCATCGAAGGCCTGCTCTTGCAGGGTTGGGTTCGCACCCGGCGCGACGCGAAGGCGTTTTCGTTTATCGAGCTCAATGACGGCTCTTCGCTCAAAGGCATCCAGGTGATCGCCGATGCCTCGCTGCCCAACTACGCTACCGAAATCCTCAAGGCGCAGACCGGTGCCTCCATCGAGGTGCAGGGGAAACTCGTTCCCTCCAAAGGCCAGGGCCAGCAATGGGAAGTCGTGGCGGAAAAATTCACCATCCTCGGCGAGGCCGACGCTACTTATCCGCTGCAGAAAAAGGGCCACACCCTCGAATTCCTCCGCGAGATCGCTCACCTCCGTCCGCGCTCGAACCTGTTCGGGGCGGTATTTCGGGTGCGCAGCCGACTGGCCTTCGCGGTGCACCAATTTTTCCAGGAAAAAAATTTCTGCTACGTGCACACGCCGATCATCACGGCGAGCGACGCCGAGGGCGCGGGCGACATGTTTCGCGTGACGACCCTCGATCTCGCGCATCCACCGATGGCGGAGGATGGCACCATCGACGCCACCAAGGATTTCTTCGGCAAGAAGACCTTCCTGACCGTCTCCGGCCAGCTCGAAGGCGAGATTTTCGCCTCCGCCCTGTCGAACATCTACACGTTCGGGCCGACCTTCCGTGCGGAGAATTCGAATACGTCGCGCCACGCCGCCGAATTCTGGATGATCGAGCCGGAAGTCGCTTTCTGCGACCTGCAGGGTAACATGGATCTCGCCGAGCAGTTCGTGAAATACCTGATTCGCGACGCCAAGGCTCACTGCGCCGACGACCTGGAGTTTTTCAGCAAGTTCGTGGACAAGGAGCTGCTGGCCCGGCTCGACTTCGTGCTGGAGCGGCCCTTCCAGCGCTGCAGCTACACCGAGGCAATCGAGATCCTGGAAAAGTCCGGCAAGACTTGGGAGCACCCGGTGTCGTGGGGCGCCAATCTGCAGGCCGAGCACGAACGCTTCCTCACCGAGGAGCACTTCAAGTGCCCCGTCACCGTCTACAATTATCCGCGCGCGATCAAAGCGTTCTACATGCGCGTGAACGACGGCTGCGCGCCTGATCGGCAGACGGTGGCGGCGATGGATTTGCTCGTGCCCGGCATCGGCGAAATCATCGGTGGCAGCCAGCGCGAGGAGCGGCTCGCCTTGCTGCAGGAAGGCATGGCGCTGCACCACTTGGACGAGAAAGCCTACTGGTGGTATCTCGACTTGCGCCGCTACGGCACCGTGCCGCACGCCGGCTTCGGCCTCGGCTTCGAGCGCATGCTCATGTTCGTCACCGGCGTCGGAAATATCCGCGACGTAATTCCATTCGCCCGCACTCCCGGCACCGCGGATTTCTAACCGCACCATGCGCGGGTTCCTCGCCGTCCTCGCGCTGCTCGCGCTCGCCACCGGGTGCTCCCGCCGGGAAACCGCCGTCACGCGTGGCGATCGCACGGGCGTGCTCCACGTCGGCAACGGCGCGGAACTGCAGTCGCTCGATCCCCACCTCGCCGGCGGCCTCGTCGATCACAACGTCCTGAGCGCCCTCTTCGAGGGCCTCATCACGCTCGACGAGGAGACGCTCCAGCCGCGTCCCGGCGCCGCGGAGCGCTGGACGATTTCACCCGACGGCCTGGTCTACACGTTTCATCTCCGCCGCGGGGCCCGTTGGTCCAACGGCGATCCCCTCACCGCCCGCGATTTCCTCTACAGCTTCCGCCGCGCGCTGACGCCTGCGCTGGGCTCGGAATACAAGGACGTGTATTACCCGGTCCAAAACGCGGAGGCGTTCGCGCGCGGCCAGCTCGCCGATTTTGCGCAAGTCGGCTTTCGCGCGCCGGACGACGCGACGCTTGAAATTACGCTCACCCCTCCGACGCCGCATTTCCTCTCCGTGTTGCGCGGCAACGCCTGCTTCCCCGTCCACGCGGCTTCGGTCGAGGCCGGCGGCGCGCGCTTCGACGACCGCACCGCGAAATGGACGCGCGCGGCGCCCCTCGTGAGCAATGGGCCGTTCCGACTGCGCGAGTGGAAGGACCACCAGCACATCGCGGTGGAGAAGAACCCGAATTACTGGGATGCGGCGCAAGTGCGGCTGAGTGCGGTTTACTTTTACTCGACCGAGTCCACGCAGACTCAGGAACTCAGTTTCCGCGCCGGCCAACTGCACACCACGTGGGATCTCCCTCTCTCAAAAATTGAGACCTACCGGAAAGACGCGCCTCATCTCGTGCGCGTCGAACCGTTTTTCGAAAGCTACTTTCTCCGCTTCAATACTCAGCACCGGCTGTTCGCCGACGTGCGCCTGCGCCGCGCCCTGGCCCTCGCGATCGATCGCGAGGCGATCGTCAAGAATGTCCTGCGCGGCGGTCAGAC